>JAOZKZ010000071.1:4590-10444 GCA_029935075.1 Campylobacterales bacterium | reverse complement strand
TTTTATGAAACGATTACTTATATCATTACTACTTTTGGCAAATGGGCTCTATGCAAGCATTGGTGAAATTACGGCACTTCGAGGAGAAGCTGATATCACTCGTGGAGATAAACAGATTGGAGTAAGTGTCGGAAGTAAACTTGAAGAGGGAGATATGATAAAAACAGCTCTTAAAAGTAAACTTCAAATTTTGTTTAGTGATAAGACAGTTATCTCTCTTGGACAAAAAAGTAGTTTTAAAATCGATGAGTATCTGTTTGATAAAAACAAACCCGTTGCAAAATTTTCCGTAGGTAGTGGTTTTTTTAAATCTATCACAGGAAAAATTGGAAAAATTGCTCCAAAAAAGTTTAAAATCAAAACCGCAAATGCCACTATCGGCGTAAGAGGAACAACTATCATCGGTGAAGTAGCATCAAAAAGAGATATTATCGCTTGCTCTCATGGACAAATTGTTGTGAGTTCAGCTGGTGGTTCTGTAGTTGTAAATGCAGGGGAAAGAACTATCGTAGAAGAGACAAAAGCTCCTCGTCAGTCACAAAAAGTTAATGCTATTTTACTAAAAGAACTTGACAAAAAAAGTGACCCAACAACAGCAGATACTCCTGAGGTAGGAACAGCTTCAAATGTCAAACAAGAGAATGAAAAACAAACTAAAAAGCAGATAGCACAAGAGAAAGAGGCTGATAAGTTTGAGCCATGGGAACAAGATAAAGGTACACACTCACTTGAAGATATACAAAAAATTGTTGGGGAACAAAAACCAACTTATGAAGGTAAAGTAGTTGAGGGTGCTACAAATTTTGGTGCTATTGACAAAGATTCAAGCTCTGTAAAACTTGGTTTTGATTTGGGTTCAGGTGCGATGGATGGAAATATGAAATTTCAAGACACTGTTCAAAACTATGATGTTGATGTAGCTGGAAAAATCAAAGGAAATGGCTCATTTGATTTTAACTCAAACAATGGTTATGACGGTGGTGGAAAAGGAGCTTTAAGTGGTGATAAGCTTCAAAATGCCAATGGTGATTTTGGCTTTAAAGAGACAGATATTATAACTAACCAAGTAAACAATATAGATGGAAAATTTGAAACGAGCAAAAAATAATGTTAAAAAATGATATAAAGTTTTTAGGCACAAGCGGTAGTAAAAAAGAGGGACATGGCTCTAGCTGTGTACAAGTTACAGATACTATCGTCATCGATGCAGGAAACCTTATCCATGGGCTTAAAGATGAAGCTAAACATATCGAACATATCTTTTTAACACATTCACATCTTGACCATATCAGTGATATTGCATTTTTGATTGATACTTATTTGGTTGAAAGAGTTACACCTCTTAAAATTTATGGATTAAAAGAGACCTTGGAAGCTTTAAGTGAAAATATCTTCAATTGGAATATCTGGCCTGATTTTAAAGAAATCTCTTTGATAAAGTCTGGTCATAAATCTATAGAATTTATAGAGGTAGAACTAGGAAACGAGTATCAATTTGAAGAAGTTAGCCTTAAACCAATTGCGATGAATCACACCGTACCTACATGTGGTTATGTTGTCAAAAAAGAGGATATTTGTATTTTATATGCAACCGATACTTATATCTGTAACACCATTTGGGATGAAGCAAATACCAACTTGGATATCGAATCAATAGTCATCGATGTATCATTTCCCTCAGATATGGAGGAACTAGCAGAACAAAGCCGGCACTTGACACCAAGACTTTTAAAACAGGAGTTAGAAAAGCTAAATCGTGATGATGTTAGTATTTTTGTAACCCATATCAAACCTTACTATCAACAAAATGTCGAAAGAGAATTAGAGATACTTGAAGTATTGAAAAACGAAGGCAGGGTTATAAAAGATGGCGAATATCTTAAAAATAGCACCTTTTCAAGGAGTGATACCACCCGTGCAGCAGAAATTTCAACCGCACTCTCAAAAGAGAAAGACCTTAATAAAATATTAGGGTTAATTTTGGTTGAAACTATGCAATTATCAAATGCGGAAGGTGGCACAATCTATCTCATTGAAGATGATGCACTTACATTTAAGGCAGTTAAAAATGAGAAGTTAAATATCTTTGAAGTTAATCCAGCATTCCCTCAAATAAGCCTATTTCCAAATGGACTTCAAAATAGTGAAAATGTCTCTGCTGTATCTGCACTCACTAAAAAGATAATAAACATACCCGATATCTATCTATATCACATGAGTGGATTTAATTTTGAAGGTGCAAAAAAGTTTGATAAAGCAAATGGCTATCGAACAAGTTCTATGTTGGTAGTTCCTATGCTAAACCAAGATGAAGAGGTTGTAGGTGTGATGCAACTTATCAATAAAAAATCATTAGATAGTTCTGTAGAATTTACACAAAGCAATATTGACATGGCAACAACTTACGCCAACCTTTCAGCAAGTGCCATCACAAAAAATCGACTCATTGAAGATATGGAAAAACTTGTCCACTCATTTTTAGAGAGTATTTCGTATGCTTTAAATGTCAAATCTCCCTATGGCTATGCTCACATCTCTAGAGTTAAAGAGTTGATGGGAAATGTAGCCTTAGAAGTTCACAAAGATAAATCAACATATAAAGATATAAACTATAGCAAAGAGCAGTTTCAAGAGTTAGAACTTGCAGCTTGGATACATGATATTGGCAAAATTGCAACACCTGATTATATACTAGATAAATCAACAAGATTAGAGACGCTAAATGACAGGATTGACACCATTAAGATGCGTTTTAACTATGTCAAATATTTTTTAAAGTTTGAAGGCTTAGAAGACAAAATCGAAGAATTAAATGATGATTTTGAATTTATAAAACATGCGAATAAAGCCTCAACTATCATGAGTGCACATGATATATCAAGAATAAAAGAGATAGCCAAAAAGAGTTTTTTAATTGAGGAAGAAAAAATCAATCTTCTAACAACAGAGGAAGAAAAAAATCTCTCAATTGAGCAAGGAACGCTATCCAAAGAAGAGCGAAAAAAGGTTAATGAGCATGCTCAAATCACTTATGATATGCTTAAAATGATCACATTCCCTAAAAAATACAGCAAAGTTACCCAAATAGCCAGCGGACACCATGAGAAGATAAACGGTAAAGGCTACCCAATAGGGCTCAAAGGGAAAGAAATCTCTTTTGAAACTCGAATGCTGGCGATTGTAGATATCTTAGAAGCATTAACCGCAAGTGATAGACCTTACAAAAGAGCTAAAACTAAAGAAGAGACTTTTAAAATCCTTGAGGACATGGTAGAAAAAAATGAGTTAGATGCAGGACTTGTAGGATTTATCAAAAAAGCGGGTATTTTTGATAAATATATTCAAAAAAAGGAAATAGAAGAGGTTATTTAAACAACCTCTTGCCTAAGTACTGATAACTGGCAAGTACCAAATATATCTTTTTCAACCATATCCATAACAGTATCATGTGCAAACCTACTGTGGTTATAAACTACAACATAAATCACATCACCCTTTTCTAAAAAATGCGTCTCTCCAAACTCTGTATAGCGAGTTGCACCGATGGAAATGAGTAATTTTTCAGGTTTTCCAGCTTCCAAAATCAGGGAATTTAAATCTTCCAAAGGACCATGCTCTTTTTGACTGTTTAGCTTATTTACCATCCAATCATTTAGCTTTCCATAAAAGTAACTATATCCCAACAGTTCACTATCTTCACCATACTGAATTACTTTTCCATCTCTTTTGATAAAGGAAGTTAAAGAGTAATCATCCATAACTCCACCTAGTGAAAAAGTATCAAGTTCAAGCTGTTTTGCACCCACTCCTTTTGAGTTTTCTCCCCAATTTTTCTTGTGGCTAATTTTCTTTGCACCCTCCACTCTTATGGAACAATCGTTGTATGCCATGAAGTGTGTTGGTTTTAATTCTGAGATTTTATCTCCAGCATAAACGACTTCACACATGAGTCCCACTTCGGGCTCCATCTGAATATTTTTACCCTCGATAAACTGGATTTTATCAACTGAGAATGGATACTCTCCCAAAAATGTGTCGCTATTAGGGATAAAAGTTGGAAAGATTCCCTTTGGTGCATCATCTGATTCAACTACAACATCTACAAAATCTTCACTCTCACCTGCTTGCTCTAAATGATGTGCAAAATTACCTGCAATTCCAAACCCAATTATCGTTTTATCCACGACCTATCCTTATATATTTAGTTTGTTTTCATGATACAATACTCTGCATGAGAGTATTACTATTAGAAGATGACATGATTCTATCCGAAATTATAACAGAATACTTAGAAACTTTGGGACATGAGGTTAGTGTAACCTACAATGGCAACGAAGCGGAAGATATTGTCTATTCACAGAAGTTTGATTTACTACTGCTAGATGTTAATGTACCTCAGCTTGATGGGTTTTCATTTCTTAAAAGCTTTAGAGGCACAGGAGCTAAAACACCTGCAATTTTTATCACTTCACTACATGAATCAGCAGATGTGCTTGAAGGTTTTGAAGCAGGGTGTGATGACTATATCAAAAAGCCATTTGATTTGATAGAGTTAAAAGCACGTATTGACAATATCAAACGACACTTCCATATCGATGAAAAACAGATTTATACAATTGGCGATGAGATAAGTTATGACGTGGCAACACAAACACTTAATTCTAAAAAACTTCCCAAAAAAGAAGCACAAATTTTAGAGTATTTTTTACATCATAAATCACAAACAATTTCTACCGACGAACTTATCTCAAATATCTGGAGTTATGAAGATGCACCAACCCATGCTACTATCAGAACGTATATCAAAAATCTTCGAAAACTCATTGGAGAGTCTACTATCACGACGATAAAAGGAGTCGGTTATCGATTTGACTAAAGAAGAGAAAAAGACACTTTTCCGTTTTTTAACACTTTATCTAGGCTCTCTTTTTATACTTTTTGCAATAATCGCATACCTCTTTTATCTTGTAGAGTATCGTTTCTATCATGACAAAGTCAAACATCAAATGCAGATGAAGGCTAGTAACTTATCTTCACAAATTATACATGCACATATGAGTGATACGCCACTATCATTAGAATCGCTGACTAAAAAGTCTGAATTAAAGATTGGGTTTTATGATGCAAATCAAAAATCAATTGTTACTGAAATAAAAAATGAGATTAATTTTAATGAAGATTTATACGAAAAAGATAAGCACCTCTTGCTAGTTGATAAAAGTGCATTCGGGCATCTAGGTGTGACTTATACAGTTATAGAAGAGTACAGTTTTTATAATACGATAGAGGAAATTAAAAAAATCATTATTGGCGTATTATTAATTTTGTATCTTCTTTTTTCCCTTGTTGGTTACTTCCTTGCCAAACTTTTTATCAAGCCAATCCAGATGAAACGCATCCAACTTGATAACTTTATCAAAGAGAGCACCCATGAGCTAAATACGCCCATATCTGCACTTTTAATGAGTATAAAACCTCAAGAGGAGATGAGTGAAAAGAGTTATGAGCGTATAAAGATAAGTGCCAAAAGGATTTCAGATATTTACAAAGACTTGACTTATCTTCTTTTGAGAAATAGTGACCTAGAGATACAAAGTGCTAAAAATATAACCATCAATAAAATTCTAAAAGAGCAAGTTAGTCATCTATCTCCACTTGCTGGAAAGAAGAAAATTACTATCATTGAAAACTATCATGATGAGATAGTCACAAAAATAGATGAAGAGAGCCTTATCCGCCTCATCAACAACCTCCTTTCAAATGCCATAAAGTATAATAAACTTGGTGGAGAAATTGAAGTCACCACAAAAGGGCAAACTCTGATTATCAAAGATAGTGGTATAGGAATTGCTAA
>JAOZKZ010000071.1:0-4490 GCA_029935075.1 Campylobacterales bacterium | reverse complement strand
TCACCACAAAAGGGCAAACTCTGATTATCAAAGATAGTGGTATAGGAATTGCTAAAGAACATCAAAGTGAAATCTACAAACGCTTTTATAGAGCCACGGATGAGAGTGGAGGATTTGGTTTGGGATTAAATATCGTTTACAAAATCTGCAAGATTTATGATATAGATATCAACATGAAGTCAGAATATGGAAAAGGAACAGAGTTTTGGTTAGAGTTTTAAATACAAAAAAAGTTCTTGCAACATTTTTAGCAGGAGCTATTTTAAACACCTCAGCATCTTCGGATACTATCGAAACCTCAGGAGATATACTTCGTCTTTTGATACCAGCTATAGCTTTTAGTGCAACATATTATTTTGATGATGAAGAGGGAAGAGGGCAGTTTTATAAATCTTTTGCAACAAATGGAATTGCAACTTATGGATTAAAATATGCTGTAAATAAAGAGCGACCAAACGGTGAAGATTATTCATTCCCTTCAGGTCATGCTTCAGCAACCATGCAGAGTGCAACATTTATCCATAAAAGATATGGTTTGAAATACGCAATCCCTGCTTATATAGGAGCAACTTTTACAGGATATAGCAGAGTCCAGTCAGATAATCATTACACCATAGATGTCTTAGCCGGAGCAGCCATAGGAGCTTTAAGTAGTTACTATTTTACAACAGAGTTTAAAGGGTACACCATTACGCCAAAGGTCAATAGTGGTATATTTGGACTTACTTTTACAAAAAAACTAGGAATATAAATCAACATGATGACACTTACCACACTATTACAAAACAATATCAAAAAATTAACCTCACCTCTAAAAAAAGAAGAAGAGCTTATAGAGATACTTAAAAGAAAACTGACAAAAAAAGAGTTTAAAGTACTAATGATGACCGTTAGCAATATACCAAAAGAGGAACAACTTCAAAAACTCTCTTTGGATGAAAAACGCTACGATGAGGTTAAAACCAAAGCGTTAAAAAAAATAAATTTCAATGACTTAAAAGAAGAGTTAATGACTCCTAATAAATAAAACTGCTACTGCGTTGATATCTATATCACGCAGTAACTTCTGGTCTTTTAGCAATATATCTAAGCCAAATAAACCCAAACAATCCTGCAAATAAAGAAGCTGCTAAAATTCCCACTTTTGCTTGAAATATAAGTGTTTCATTACCTACAAAGGCTAAGTCTGCAACAAAGATGGACATGGTAAATCCAATCCCACCTAAAAAAGCAACCCCAAACACTTGATTCATAGAACTTCCCTCTGGTAATTTTGCGATACCTAGTTTTATAGCCAGCCATGCAACACCAAAGATTCCAAGTACTTTTCCTAGTATGAGACCAGCCATAATACCCATCGAAACAGGGGTAACTATCGTTTCACCGATAGAAGAAAAATCGATAGCGATTCCTGCATTTGCAAGGGCAAAAAGTGGTATAACAAGCAAAGCAACTGGGAGATGCAAGTTATGTTCTAACCTCGCAGCTGGAGAATCAACTGCATCTATACTATCTTTGATATTAAGAAGAATTGCTTTTTGTTTTCCATGAATTCTATGGTCTTCACACACTGGATAGCTATCATACTTATCAAGTAAATCTTTTGTATGCTTTGTAAAGTTCTTTGGAGCTTGCTTTGGTCTTGAAGGGATAGACAATGCAGCGATAACACCTGCTATGGTTGCATGAACCCCAGATTCGAGCATAAAAAACCACATAAACAGACCTACGATAAAATACGGTAATATCATATGGATTCCCACACGATTAAGCACAACCATGATAATAAATGAAATCCCTGCCAAACCAAGTGGTAAAAACTGAATCTGCTCGGTATAAAAAACAGCAATAACGATAACCGCACCCAAATCATCCACGATAGCTAATGCTACTAAAAAAGTTACAAGTGCAGGAGATACACGCTTACCCAAAAGTACCAAAGCAGAAATAGCAAAAGCGATATCCGTCGCCATCGGAATTCCCCAACCAGCAGCACCCTCTCCACCATAATTGAAGCCAAAGTAGATAAGTGCAGGTAAAATCATACCACCAATAGCCGCTAAAATAGGAAGTATCGCTACTTTGATATTGGAAAGTTCCCCAACCAATATCTCACGCTTTATCTCTAACCCAATGATAAAAAAGAAAATTGCCATCAATCCATCATTTATCCAGTGATGAATCGTATGAGAAAGCTCCCATGATCCAACCGTTAAATCCACTTTGGTATGAAAAAAGTGTGCATAAGCCTCAGCAAATGGCGTATTTGCAAGTACAAGTGCAAACACCGTCATGAACATCAAAATGATACCCGTTGTTGTTTGTGCATGTAAGAAATGTTCAAATGGTGTAGAAATCTTGTTAAAAGTTCGCTCCCACGGTGCGTATAATTTCATTGCTTCCCTTTGGTAGTTAATTAAATTATTTAAATTTTATCATAAATAGATAAATTATTTCCCCGTATAGTTAGCACCTTTAACCTTCCCATCCTCACCAATAAACACATAAATCACTTGCTTGGTCTTATCTTTGATATAACTATTTTCAAAAATGACTACCCATTCCAAGTGCTTGCCAAATTGTTTCTTTTTGGTATTTGAGATATAAGGATTTGACCAACTTTTCTCAATTTTTCTACTTTCAATTAGCCGTTCGATCTTTTTCTTCGCTATTTGCTGAATAGCTGATTTGGATTTGTGGTTATGCCCACCATGTCCATAGATTATTGAGCTTATTAATGCTATTGCGATAAATATTTTTTTCATTTTTTTCCTTATAATTCATCATGTAGATATGGATTTTGTTTTGCTTCTTCCAAATCTTGGTGTATATGGTAGTGAGCATCCTCATTAAATCCAAACTCTTCTTCATTCACAAAGTGAAGATACCCATGTAACTGCATCAATAATAGCATAAAACCTGCAAACATCAATGCATGATTAGCAACTTTTGATAAGCGTAAAAAAGATGCTCTTTTTCTCCATTGTGTTAGTAAAATTAGCATTAGGATAAGAGCCACTATTTGTCCAAGTTCTACGCCTATATTAAATGAAATAATTCTTAGAAGCATATCCCAATTTTGTTCCCCTAGTGGTAATTGTTGAAGCCTTGTAGAAAGTCCAAACCCGTGTATAAGTCCAAAAATAAGAACCATGATTAATAAATTTGGAGATTGAACGCCTAAGTAGTTTTGAAATCCTCCAATATTGTCAAATCCTTTATAGATGACACTTATGGCAATAACTGCGTCAATAAGATAATAATTTGCCGTAATACCCATAAAGGTTGCAAAGATAAGGGTAATACTATGTCCTATCGTAAAAATAGTTACAAATTTTATAATATCTTTGGCTGACGTGAGAAAAAATATAACTCCAAACAAAAACAATAAGTGGTCATAACCTGTCAACATATGCGTTGCACCTAACCACATGTAACGAAGATTTCCACCTTCAATCATCATCTGTATATCTTCTTGGGAAATACCATGTGCATGTATGTTAATGTTGATTAAAAAAAGTGCTATTAGTAAAAGAACTATTTTCATTTTCTCTCTTTCTGCTGAATTTTACAATCGTACCCAAATTATAACTTATACTAATAAACATGCTACCATGTCAAGAAGATTTAACAATACTAAAAAATGAAATCCGTACAGATTTAAGTAATATTTCCACAGATGCAGACTTCACACTCTCCATCAAAGCAGATGATGGTAAAACATTTGTTTACTCCAAGGGAAATTCTACTCCAACAAAATCTTACAAATCAGCATCTACCTCAAAGATGGTTACCTCAGCGGTTATCTTAAATCTTGTAAAAAAGGGGATACTTTCACTTGATGATAATCCCCAAAAATACATAACAACATGGTCAACTACAGGAAATCTATCAACTATAAAACTTCGTGATTTACTCTCTTTTACTTCAAGTCTCTCAGAAAGCACAACATGTATCAATAGAATAAATGCCGACTTTGAAGAGTGTGCAGGTATCGAAATCCCAAATAACAACCCTAACGCACCCCTTCGAGCAACTGAATTCTTTTACGAACCAAACCATCTTCAAGTTGCAGGTTTAATGGCTGTTAAAGCTAGTGGTTTGGATGATTGGAGTGCAGTTTTTGACAGCTTCAAAGCAGATACAAATCTATTTACAAATATCACTTATAATTTACCCTCATCAACTAATCCAAGACTTGCAGGCGGAATGCATTGGACGGCTGTAGAGTATCTTACGTTTTTAGAAACTTTATACAAAGAAGAGATTTTAACACCAGAACTAATCAATCAAATGAGGACTGATCAAATAGGTTCAGCCCAAGTTGTCAATTCGCCAGTTCTTAAATCCTCAATCAATCAAGATTGGCATTACGGTTTTGGAGTTTGGATAGAGTCTGAAAGTAACCCATTTGACAGTACAAAAGTCACAGGAGGCATCTCAAGCCCTGGAGCTTATGGTGCTTATCCTTTTATCGATTATACACATAA
>JAOZKZ010000243.1 GCA_029935075.1 Campylobacterales bacterium | reverse complement strand
GAACATTAATGGGTAAGATATTTGTAGATGCGTGTTTTGGGAAAGAGACTCCTTACACGCCAGTTTGGATGATGAGACAAGCAGGAAGATATCTTCCTGAGTATATGGCAGTAAGAGAAGAAGCTGGAAATTTTTTAAATCTTTGTCATGATCCAAAGAAAGCTTGTGAAGTTACATTACAACCTATTGACATAGTAGGAGTAGATGCAGCGATAATGTTTTCTGATATTTTGGTAGTTCCAAATGAGATGGGAATGGAGCTTGATTTTGTAAAAGGTGAAGGTCCGATATTTGCCAATCCTATTCGTGATGAGAAAGCACTAGATGCACTTATCGGTGGGCAAGAAGCAGCAGATAAACTTACTTATGTTTATGATACTTTGAAACTTATCCGTGAAGAGTTGGCAGATGATAAAGCTTTGATTGGTTTTACAGGAAGTCCGTGGACACTTGCTACTTATATGATAGAGGGGCAGGGCACAAAGACTTACAATATCGTGAAAAAAGAGATATATTCAAATCCAGAGTTTATGCATAAACTTCTTCAAAAAGTTACGGATGTTATAAAAATTTATTTAGAGAAACAGATAGAAGCTGGAGCTGATGTAGTTCAGATATTTGACTCTTGGGCGTCGGCTTTGGAAGAGTCAAAATACTTTGAATTTAGCTGGGACTACATGAAGCAAATTGCATCTCATATAAAAGCAAAATATCCTCATATACCAATCATCATGTTTCCAAAAGGAATTCCTGCGTATCTTGATAAGATAGATGGCGATTTTGATGTATTTGGTGTGGATTGGTCAACTCCTATGGAGTATGCAAAACAGAAGCTTGGAGATAAGTATGTTCTTCAAGGAAATATGGAGCCGTGTAGATTATATAGCCAAGAAGCGACAAAAGAGTGTGTTGAGTCTATAGCTGAAACTATGAAAGATGGTAGACATATATTTAACTTAGGTCACGGGATACTTCCTGATGTGCCAGTTGAGAATGCTAAATATTTTGTAAAACTTTGCCAAGAGGTAAGTAAAAGAAGTTGAATTACACTTTTGGTCCGATAAACTCTAGACGCTTTGGTCTCTCTCTTGGGATTGACCTTAGCCCTGATGTAAAAAGTTGCAATTTTGACTGTCTTTACTGTGAGTTAAAAGCTGCAAAACCGATAGATAAAATTGCAAATCCTCCCAAAGTAGAAGACATCATAAAAGATGTACAAGCTGCACTTTTAAAAGAACCAAACATCGAAGTCATCACGATTACTTCAAATGGTGAACCTACGCTTTTTAAAGATATAGATGCATTAGTAGATGCACTAAATCTTATAAAAGATGATAAAAAACTTCTGATACTCTCAAATGCATCTATGATTTCAAACCTAAACATCCAATCAACTTTGAAAAAAATTGATATAGTAAAACTCTCTTTGGATTGTGCTACTCAGAAATGTTTTCAAAAAATAGATAGACCGATAAAGGGTATTTTGGTTTCTGACATTATAGATGGGATTAAAACTTTTTCACAAGATTTTCACAATGATTTGATTATCGAGGTTTTAGTTGTTAAAGGTGTTAATGACAAAGAAGAGGAGATGGATGCCTTAAATCTTGTCCTTCAAGATATCAATCCATGTCGTATAGATTTAGGAACCATTGATCGTCCGCCGGCATTTGATGTTCAGCCAGTCTCTACTGAAACTTTAAAAAATTTAAGTTCACATTTTATCGGTTTGCCTATCTCTATCATTCACAAAGATCAACCTAAAATTAGAATTGACTTAAGCCAAGAGGAGATACTTCATACTATAAAAAGAAGACCTCAGAGTCAATCAGATGTTGATTATCTTTTTAGTGATACATCAAAGCAAAATTTAGAAAAATTGCTTGATGCAAAAAAAGTTGTTAAACAGATGATAGCCGGAGTGGTTTTTTATTCAGAAACTAGTCGGATGTTATCTAAGTAGTCATCTCCGCCTTGAAAATAAAATGCTGTAACAGCAGTAATTTCATTGTTCGGTTCAAATTGATGAAGATATTGGGATAAATCAAATCTAAGCCCTGTCCAAATACCTCCAATGTTGACATAGTCCATGCTGAGTGGAAAAACCATTTCTGGTATATCCCCATCAAGTGTTTGGATATCTGCCTCCATGTTTTCTTTGTCATAAAAGGTGTTGAAAGATAAATAGCGTTCTCCCTCATAGGTATCGACTTTCACTCCTATAGTAAGACAGTATTGACGATTAGATGATTTTTTTTTCTTATCAAGTTCTAAGATAAATTGATAGTCATTATAGAGGGATAATTCATAATGGCTATCATTTTTTAAATTTCCATTTTCATCTTCACTCCATTTGCGTCTGAAAAAAATAGATCTATCACTATCGTTTGCTCCACCTTCTACATTTTCTATCTCCCATCCACTTTTTATCTCCCATCTATGAGTTGAGCCGTCTTCGGCAGTTTCGTAGTATGAGTCACTATTGTCAATATTATAATTGTCTAACTCTACAACTCTATCAGTACGGTTATCACTACCACAGGCTGCAAAAGTAGATATCATAAATAAAATTATCGTAGTTATGTAAATATTTTTTTTCAAAGTCTCTCCTTATGTCAAATAAAAATTACTATATGATGCCATAAAATATATTTTTTTACATTATAAATCTTTAGAGAGATAACTTTTTATCTCATAAAGAAGAGATTTTGTCACTCAAATAAACATATCAGTTGACACTATGTATAATATATCTGTTGCGATATAAACAATGTTATACCGCAATAGGTCTAATTGAGCAATTACTAAAAAGGGAAAATTTGTGGAGTATTATAGTTGGATTTTAGCGTTTCATGTGATGAGTTTTGCATCATGGATGGCGGTGTTGTTTTATTTACCGAGGCTTTTTATCTATCATGTAGAGCATAAAAGTAATGGGAAAGCGTTTACTGATGTGATAGAGATGCAAGAGCGAAAGCTTTATAGTTTTATAGGAGTACCAGCATTTTGGGCAACATTGATTAGTGGATTATCTATGATATTTCTTAATCTTGGTCTTTTTGAGAGTGGATTTTGGTTGCATGTTAAGTTGGTAACACTTGTTTTTCTTATCGCTTATCATTATAGTTTGAACTCAATTAGAAAAAAACTATTGGATGACAGTTGTACTAAAACTGGAAAACAGTTGCGATTTTATAATGAAGTACCGACTATTTTGATGGTAATTATTGTGAT
>JAOZKZ010000242.1 GCA_029935075.1 Campylobacterales bacterium | reverse complement strand
CCCTCCATGAAGAGCGGTTTTTCTCTGGCTAAAAAGTTTTTAAAATTATCTAGAAAATCAACTAAATCAAGTTTGGAGATGATACTTTTCATTCTTTGATGGAGCAGTCTTCGATAGAGTAGATAGTTCCTGTGATATTTTTATTGGTAGCTTTTGCCATGAAGGAGAGGGTTCCTCGTTCTAAAATATAGTGTTTTTGGGTTACAACAGCCTCTTTACAGATGATAGTTTTCCCTTGAGTAAAAGCATTTATCAGAGTTCTGTTTTGTTGTTCAGTTTTTGAAAACATAAACTCATAAAGAATTGCGGATGCTAGAACCATCATAAATAGTGTAAAAACTACGGTCTTACCACGAGCAGTTAAAAGCTGTGATTGTGATAATAAAATAGCCAATATAACGATAAAAATAAGCCCAAGTATAATCTGCATACATACCTCTCATAGATCAAATTAACGCTTAACAGGAGTTCAAAAAGGCATAAGATTTGGATTTGAAAATATGTAGGACTGCTTATAGCAATTCAAATATTTTCATATTCAAAGATTGTGCCTTTTTGAACTCCCCTTCGGGCGTTTCAATTTTGCCCATTATCTTCGTTATCACTCCTTGAATTAGCAAAGCTAGTCCTGCGTCGTGATGCCTCGATAATGAGCAAAATTGAAACGCTGTTAAGCGTTAATTTGGTCTATGAGAGGTATACTTGTCCTCTTAGTTGATAAGTGATATCCCCAGCACCAAGTCCGATGATAAGTCCCTCTTTTAAATCAGAAATTGTTTCGTCATTTTTGATAATTCGAAGAATTCCATCTTCTTTGGAAACGGCATCAGCAAAAAGTGGTTTATAGTTTTTAAAATGTTTCTCAAAATCTATCTCTTTTTTCTCTTCTCCAGTTGTGTAAACAGGTAATATAACCAACTCATCCACTCCTGCAAAACACTCTTTAAATTTTTCAAGATTGTCGATAGTTCTTGAGTATTTATGAGGTTGCCAAATTGCGACTACTTTTTTTAGCCCTAAAAGTCTTGCATATTTTCTAGCAGATTTTATCGTCACTTCTATTTCAGTAGGGTGGTGTGCATAATCATCGATGATGACATGGCTCTCATCTTTCTCTAAAATATCAAATCGTTTTTTGATGCCTTTATAATTTTTAAGATTTATTCTTACCTCTTCAAGTGGGTTTTGTGTCATGGCAGCAAGTATCGTCAAAGATGCGTTAATAGCGATATGCTCTCCCACACCAAAGACTTCAAAAGTCCCTAAATCTTTTAGGATAAATGAAGTATAAGGTTCACCATCAACGATAATGGTTTCTATCTTTTTGATATCACTACTTGGATAAAGGCGAATTGCTTCAATATCAGTTAGAGTTGAAAGAAACTCGTCTTCTGCATTGATAACTCTGATTTTTGCTTTTTTCAAAAAAGTTTTATAGGCATCATAGAAACGCTCTAAGTTATAATCATAAAATTCCATATGCTCTGGTTCGGCATTTGTGACGATGGCGATATAGGGATTTGTGTTTAAAAAACTAGCATCGCTTTCATCCGCTTCAAATATAAGATTGTCATTGTTTACAAAATGCATGTTAGAGCCAAACTGTTTGCTCTCAGCTCCTATGATAACGGAGCCATCTATAACAGAGGCTAACATCGCACTAGTGGTACTTTTACCATGTGCTCCACCCACAGCAAAGACTTTTTTCCCTTTGAGGATAAAAGGGAGTGCATCTTTTCTAGATAAACAAAGCATCTTTTTTTTACCTGCTTCTACAAGCTCAATATTATCTTCTTTAACTGCAGCGGAATAGATAACGATATCTTGGTCAATAATGTTTGATGCATTTTGAGGAGTGCTTACTTTGATACCTTCATCTCTAAGACGATTGGTAATAGGAGACTCTTGCATATCACTTCCGCTGATATCGTAGCCATTTTGCTTTAAAAATCTAGCTAGTGCAGAGAGCCCAATACCACCAATCCCTATGAAATGTATCTTATTTGACATATTCGCTTATCCTTAAAAGTGCATCTTTAGTTTTTGCTTCATTTTCAACTAAAGCTATTCTTACATGTTTGGTATTAAAGTCCCCCCGACTTAGAAATGAACCGGGTAAAACTTTGAGATTTTTTTCTTTAAAGAGTAGTTTTGTAAACTCTAAATCATTTTTAACCTCTAGCCAAATATAAAAAGTTGATTTTGGAATTTCTATATCTAGTATCTCTTTTGCCAAAGCAAAACTTTTTCTATATTTTTCTCTATTTTCTTCCACATGACCTTCATCACCCCATGCTGCTGCTGATGCGTGTTGTAGTGGAAGAGGGGAGGCACATCCGACATAAGTTCGATACTTCATATACGCTTTTAAAATTTCAGCATCTCCGGCTATAAACCCAGAACGAAGCCCCGGTGCGGAACTTCTTTTTGAGATGGAGTTGACGACTAATATATTTTTGAAACTCTCATTTCCCACATGTTTTGCTGCTTCCAAAAGTGAAGGGTCTGGTTCATCATTGTAAATCTCACTATAGCACTCATCGTTGATAAGTACAAAATCGTAATCTATTGCTGCTTTTGCCCACTTTGAAAGCTCTTTAAGCGTTAAACTTGAAGCACATGGATTGTTGGGGAAGTTAATGATAACAAGGTCACACTTTTTTAATTGTATTGGATTTATCTCTGCTTTGAAGTTGTTCTCTTTTGTCAAATCAAGATGGATTACCTTTGCTCTACTTGCTATCGCCGCACCTTCGTAAATCTGATAAAAAGGGTTGGTAAATGCCATAACAGGCTCTTTTTTATCATGTAGTAGAAATTGAGGGAAGTTAAACAGTACTTCTCTTGTTCCAAAAGTTGGAATAAGTTGACTGTTTTCAAGTGTAACGCCAAAACGCTTTTGAACAAATTCTCTTTGAGCATCTCTTAAAATTGATTCACCTGCAGTTTTTGGATATTTGTTTAAAAGTCCACTTGTCTCTTGGAGTGTTTTTTGTATAAAATCAGGTGTTTGAAATTGTGGTTCACCGATGGTTAAAGTTAGAGGTTCATAATCACTGTTTGGGGTGATATCTTCTAAAAGAGAAGTGAGTTTTTCAAAAGGGTAGGCTTCAAAATCCATCTTGTTCCTTGGGTTTTTTTGATTATAGCTAAAGAATTATTTACCTCTTTAATAAATCTTTTGGATAAACTCCAAAGTTTTGGAAAAATAGTTTAGAAAAGTGTCCCTGATGCT
>JAOZKZ010000241.1 GCA_029935075.1 Campylobacterales bacterium | reverse complement strand
CGCCCACAAGATATGCGTTGTTTTGTAGTGTTTGATGAAAAAGATCAAGAAAATATTAAAAAAGTTCGACCTGGATTATCAGGTATGGGTTCGATAATTTTTAGGGATGAAGAGGGTATAATGGCAAGAGATAGTATAAAAGATAAAGAGTATTTTTATGATCATGTTATTTCCCCATATAAGGGAAAAGTAGAGTCATGGTATGTAGAAAATCAAAGTTTAGAATTGTATTTTAGATTGATTGGTCTAACTATATGGGCGGTTGTTTTCTCTAGCTATGTTATTCACTATGAAAATCAGTTTAAAAATTTCCCTGAAGCACCTGATGAACTTCATATGAGAAAAACACATCATTAAAAGGAAAGGTTAAAAACTTTTCTTTTAATTAAGGGATACATATACAAAATATGTATCCCTGAGTCTTAGAATATGTTTTTTGATATAATCACTACTCAATCTGTTTTTATTTAAAAATCTTCGCTCTATATCAAACTCACGACCAGCTCTTATCACTCCACCAGGTTCTAGTGTATTTCTTCCATCATCATCATCAACGGTTGTTCTGACTTGATAACTAAAGTCATTTTTCCCTTTTATTTGAAACCAAGAGTCCGCAACTCTTCTTGGTGTTAGTGGTATTTCTACACTTATCCCTGCATATTTTTGTGTAGTTTGTTGGTATAAAAGACCTATGGCAACATCTCCAAAATACCTTTTTGCTTTAACCTCAAAGCCATAGTCTTGGTTGTAAAATTGTCCATATGTGTACTCTGCTATGGTGTCAAATTTGTCACTATAGTAGCTATAGGTTCCAAGATAAAGCTCTCTTGTTTCTGCTTTGACCCTCCAGTACTCTTTATCTCTCTGTTGTAAGTATCCGTATTTTGCACTAAGCGTGTGATTTCCATTTGTGTAAGTTAAACTCTCAAACCCAGCCCAATTTTTACCATGTGTTCCGATACTTAAAATATTTACAAAGTTTCCAAATACATCACTTCTGTGAAGTAGGATACTTTTAAGTTCATTTCCATCTTGATTGTACTGTTTGAATCCTCCATGGTCTTTATTTAAATCATCACTATGAAGAAGAGGAAAATCGTATAATATACCCAAGTCAAAACCTTCATAAAGATTCCAATGTAGATATGTTCTTGCAGATAGTAGATAGTCAAGTACTCCTAGCTCTGTGCCTATAAAAGTTTTAAGTCCTGGATATATTTCAAGCCTTGTTTTTAGGTAGCTACTATTTGCCCCTTTTACACTTAGAGTAGTTTGTTTGTTATTTGAAACAGCATCAACTTTGATAGAGTTTTTGAAGTCTCTCAATGAAAATGGTGACATGTTTTTAATCACATTTTTATAAGCTTTTAAATCTCCTGAGACTTGTTTTACTTTTTGGTTACTTTTTTTGATAACAATTTCAAATCTCTTGTAAGGTACATCAAGTTTTACAAGATAACCTAGTATCACACCTAAAGCATCTAGTTCATTGTGGTCTAGTATATTGTTTTCGTATGCAACATATATAGTGTTACCATGTGAGCCTATATCTATATTTTCAAATCCAAAGTTGACTAATGCATCTTTTAGTTTTATAGGAAGTGTTGCTTTAGCTACACTTGTTGGTGTTTGTGGGACTGAAGTTTCCACTTCCTGATAATGATTTTTTATTACTTTTTTTGAGTGATGGTTATCTCCTATCTCTATCTTTAGATTTAGGGCAAAAGCAAATCTCTGCTTATCATCATCTAAGTTTGCCTTTGCTAAAAAAGATAAATCAAAATAGTTAGAGAAGCTATCTGGTACATTGAGTCTAACTCCAAGATGAGTCTCTTTTGAGTCATACTCTGCAAGAAGTGTTGCCCAGTCAGTTGCTTTTGCTTCTATTCCGCCAAACAGACCATCCATCCTGTCAGAATCTACGCTATAACCTATACTTCCTCTTAAAAAGGTATATTCCTTAGTTGCAACGATATATTTTGCATCATAGTTATCTGCTTGACCTCCTAAGTCTTGTATGCCTATTGCAACTTTTGGTAGATACTTATGATAGAATGGGATTTGGTATTTAAATGAAGCAGATAAATCTCTCATTACCCATTTTCTTGGAAATTTTTTAGTATCTTTAACTTCAATATTTGAAAGCCTACCACCAAATTCGAAGTTTGGTAATATTCCAAAATTTATCATATATTGATCTGCTGTATATTTATCTCTATTGTTTCGTGTTCCTTGGGTATCCACTTGATTTGAAATTTGTAGTGCTACTTTCCCCTCTTTGAGTATTTCTGCATTTGGAGTATTTATAATCCCTGTAAAACCTTGAAAACTTTGAGAGTTATAAAAGCCATCTGCTTTGAGTAGAGTGTTAATTAGTAGTAGTGAATATAGAGGTTTTTGCATTGGTAGCCTTAAGTAAATTTGTATAACTTTATCATAAAACTTATAATAAGATTATTAAATATATTTAATTTTATTTATGTAGAAATGGCATAAAGTTATAACCATGAGTGTTTAATGTCTAGTTTTATATATAGTGGAAGTTTATAATTAATAGTTCGGTGATTGGAGTAGAATAGTTAAGATTTAATAATTTACCGATAGGAGTTAAAAACTCCAATCGGTAATGGCTAAGACTCACTCTTAATGACACTAACGATTTTTTCACCAATACCTTTGACATTTTTTAACTCATCAATATTACTAAATTTACCATGTTCATCTCTATAAGCGATAATTCTTTCAGCTTTTTTCTCGCCAATACCTTTAACTTTGACAAACTCTTCAGCAGAAGCAGTATTGATATCAAGTGCAAATGCACTAACAGCGGCGAGTAAAAGTGAAAATATAATTTTTTTCATATAAAACATCCTTGTTAAATTTTTGTTACAAAGGTAAAATCGGTTTGTTTTATGAGTTCTGTAGTGGCGAGGTGTGAATTTGTATTATTTTTGGAAAAGATATAATTAATTTAATCAAAAATGTTCACTTCAAAAAGTGAACTAGGATGATTCCCTATAAACTTATTTGATAATGTTTCAGAAGATATGTAAATTTTTTCAGCACCATCATCTGTTATAGCTTCTATCTGTTTAAAGCCCATAGCATCAGAATTTATCTTAAGTTCTTGAATAGTTCCTGAGAAAAAGTCATCATCAGAAAAATTTTCCAAAATAACAATTTTTTGAGTTGACATCAATTGTGAACTATAGCCGATTAGAATAATTTTATCTGCATGAATATGGTAT
>JAOZKZ010000240.1 GCA_029935075.1 Campylobacterales bacterium | reverse complement strand
TATATAATAAGTCATTATGTCACCTTTAGATAACATGATAGGATAAAAGGATTAATCATAGAAACATTTTCTCTTTCAATTGCTGACATTGCCAATAATTCTGATCCTAAATACTTTGAAAGAGGATTTGAGTATTTTAAAAAACAGGCAGTCATAAAACTTGATTTTAAAAGATATGATGCAAAAACAATGGCTATCAGGTCAGAGGTAGAAGGAAGTTCTGAAAACATCTATCGTCAAAGTATTTTCATAAATATTCGTGAAAGCAGTACGGTGGACATCGATGGAGATTGTTCTTGTCCGGTTAGATTTAATTGTAAACATATTGTTGCTACTTTACTTCAATATATCGAAAATGAAAAGAACAGATATACCCCTTCTCAAAAGAGAGGTGTGCAATGGCTGAAGGATTTTTCAAAACTCTCATCCACAGGGGAACATGTAGAATACTCAGAGTTTTTGCTCTATAGGCTTTTTGAACAAGGCACTTATAAAATTCAAGAGCTCAATTTTTATAGAGCAAAAACACTTAAAAAAGGTGGCATCAGTAAGGGGACGCAACTACGAAATCTTTTACATGAGACTTATAAACATGATTTTGTTGATAGTGATGATCTATCCATTATTCAATTACTAAAAGCACTTGTCAATACCACATGGTCAGAAGAAGTGACGCTAGAGGGCGAAGTGGGTTCTATGGTATTGAAGAAGATGGTAAAGACAGAGAGATGTTATTATCGAGATGCAATAGAGCCGTTATCGTTTTGTAAAGAGATTCTTGATGTCGAGTTTTTTTGGGAAGAGATAGCGACTCACAAGAGAAAAATTGGATCAAATTTAAATCCTGAGGGAACTTTTATCCCGACTTCTCCACCGATGTACATAGATCCAATTAAAAACACGCTTCAAGTGTTAAACTCCAATTTTGACCCAACCTCTATAGAGCTTTTGCTCCATGCACCAGCTATAGAGGTTGAGGATATCAGCCAATTTATGAACAAAGCTTTTGAGATAATACCTGACATTAATATCCCAATTCCTAAAGAGTTTGATTACCATGAGCGGATTATTCCTTTGGTGCCTTTGCTTGAACTTAACTGTGGGAAGGATGAAGAGGGAAGGACTGTCCATTACATGCGGCTCTCATTTTTATATGAAGAGCATCAACTTCCACTTTTCCCTCAAAAAGATTTTTTTCGTTTTCAAGAGGAAAATAGTACGGTTCAAGTCCTAAGAGAGATAGAAAAAGAGAATAAGGCATTAGAATTTATACAAGCGTATGGTTTCGAGTTAAACAGTCCAAATGGCGAAGCACTATTTTTTAGTTTTGCAGTTCCTGATATGCAGTCAGCCATTGAGAGATGGAGAGTTTTTTTAGAGGAGGGTGTATCTAAGCTTAAAAAGTCTGGTTGGATTATAGAAGTGGATGAGAAGTTTAACTTTCAATTTGAATATAGTAAAGATTTTGTGATTCAAAGCCAAGAGAGCGAGACCAATGGTTGGTTTGACCTCTCTTATGAAGTTAATATTGGAGGTTCTCAAATCTCATTGCTGCCTTTGATCACTTCACTTCTTAGAGAGTATAATAGTGTTGATGCGTTGCCACAGAAATTAAATCTCCAACTTGAAAATGGAAAATTTTTACATATAGATGCGGAAGAGATAAAGCCAATTTTGAGAACAATCTTTGAGCTTTATGACCACATTGATGATGACCGTATCAAGATACAGCCGCATGATGCACACTTGATTAGTGGGTTTGAGGATAACAATATCGAGTGGAAAGGAAGCAAAGAGCTGGCTGAACTCTCTTCTAAACTACAATCATTTGAGGGGATAAGTGAAGTAAAACCGTCTAAAAATCTTACTGCAACGCTTCGAGAGTATCAGCAGTTTGGACTCAATTGGATTAATTTTTTGCACCAGTTTCATTTTAGTGGAATTTTAGCAGATGATATGGGGCTTGGAAAAACGCTTCAAACCCTCTCTTTTTTACAAAAACAAAAAGAGTTAGGACTGCTCACAAAACCAACACTCATCATCATGCCGACCTCACTCATAGGAAATTGGAAAAATGAAGTACAAAAATTTACAAACACACTGAGTGTATTACCTCTTTATGGAGCGGATAGAGCACAACTGTTTGCAAAGATAAAAGAGTTTGATTTGATTTTGAGTACTTATCAACTTGCCCTTAGAGACAAAGAAAAATTTGATAAAGAGCAATTTGGGTATATCATACTCGATGAAGCACAAAAGATAAAAAATCCAAAAGCAAAAATGACAATTGCCATAAAATCATTTAAATCCAAACATAGACTGGCTCTTAGTGGAACTCCGATGGAGAATCATTTGGGAGAACTTTGGTCGATTTTTGACTTTTTGATGCCAGGTTTCCTAGGTACTCTTTCTTTTTTTAAAAAACAGTACCAAACCCCGATAGAAAAAGAGAATGATTTTTTAGCCCAAGAGAAACTCAAAAGAAAAATTGCCCCTTTTATGTTGAGGCGAACTAAAGATGAGGTGCTTGATGAATTGCCTGAAAAGATAGAGATTATCCAAAAGGTCACATTTGGAAAAAAACAGGCGTTGCTTTATGAAAATGTAAGACTTACCATGGAGCAAAAAGTGAGAGATGCTGTAGCGGATAAAGGGCTGTCACGCTCACATATCACAATCCTTGATGCCCTTTTAAAACTAAGACAAATCTGTTGTGACCCCTCACTTTTATCGATAAGTGAAGCTGCCAAAGTAAAAGAGTCTGCAAAATTAGAGACATTTTTTGAATTGGTTGAAGAGTTGTTGGCAGAGGGTAGGAAAATCTTAGTCTTTTCCCAATTTACCTCTATGTTAAAAATCATTCAAGAATCATTGGAAGAGAAAAGTATAAATTATGCACTTCTGACAGGTCAAACACGAAAACGAGATGAGGTAATAGAGAAGTTTAGAAAACCTGACTGCAATATCTTTTTAATCAGTCTAAAAGCAGGTGGAGTAGGGCTAAATCTTGTAGAAGCAGATACCGTGATACATTATGACCCATGGTGGAATCCCGCTGTAGAAAACCAAGCCACTGACAGAGCACACAGAATAGGACAGACTAAAACCGTTTTTGTCTATAAGCTAGTGGTTGAAAACTCTATCGAAGAGAAAATTATAAAACTCCAAGAGAAGAAAAAGAGCTTACAAGATGGGATGTACGATACAACCCAAGATAAAGCAGAAAAATTTGATGCTGGGGATTTGATAGAT
>JAOZKZ010000239.1 GCA_029935075.1 Campylobacterales bacterium | reverse complement strand
ATCGAATAAGGAACCGATTTAAACTGGATAATAATCTCTGAATTTCTCTGTCTCATCCTTTTTCCACTTCGGATATAAAATGGCACACCGTTCCAACGCCAGTTATCGATATCCACACGGATTGCAGCGTAAGTTTCAGTAGTACTGTTTTCAACACCTTCTCCCTCTTTATAAGCAGGAACTGGCTCTCCATCAATTGAACCTTTTGCATACTGGGCACGGACAGTTTTTTGCTCAATATCTGCAGGACTTAGCAAGCGAAGGGAACGAAGGACTTTAACCTTCTCATCACGAACACTATCCGCATCAAGCGAACATGGCGGCTCCATGGCAACCAGACATAGAAGTTGCATCAAATGGTTTTGAATCATATCTCTCATAGCACCATAATCATCATAATAACCCCAACGCCCTTCAACGCCAACACTTTCCGCTACAGTGATTTGAACATGGTCAATATTGCTCGCATCCCAAAGCGGCATGAAAATTCGGTTTGAAAAACGAAGTGCCATGATATTTTGGACTGTATCTTTTCCAAGATAGTGGTCAATTCGATAAATCTTAGACTCTTCAAAATATTTCAATACTTCAACATTTATCGCTTGTGAAGATTTCAAATCACGACCGATTGGTTTTTCAAGCACCACTCTAGTTCGTTCAGTTATAAGTTCCCACTTATCTAATGCTTTACAAATAGAACCAAAAAAGCTAGGAGAAGTTGAAAGATAATTTACTCTTTCACGGTCAGAATACTCTTCTAAAACATCTTTGAGTGTTTGAAAACTCTCTTCATCCGATAAGTCAACTTTGACAACTTCAAGCTGTGCTTTAAAAATATCAAACTTAGCCTCATCAAACTGCCCCTCTTCTAAAAACTCATGGAGCTTTTTTTCTACTAATTCAATATGTTCATCACGACTCATATCTCTTCTAGTTATCGTTAAAATCCGGCTTTGGTGGTTTAGATATCCATCATTGCATAGGTGATAAAGAGCAGGCATCAATTTTCGAAATGCCAAATCCCCGTGACCGCCAAAAATGATAATATCGCATAAATTTTCTGTTTCGCTCATATTGTTGTGTTCCTATGTTTGTATGCGTGCATTATAGAGTTTTTATATTATAATTACATCATTATTTGGGGCTAAGGAGTCAATATGTTTGCAAAGTTATTTAATTCCCTACTATTTGGTTCAATTTTTATTTTATTACTTGACTTCCTACTCTTTGTTGGTCTGAAAATAAACTATTTTGACCATTACGGTATAGATGAGTATTTTAATACCATTTTTGTTGACAATCAATCCTATTTTCTACTTTTTATAATAAGTATTGCTTTAGGATATGCCATGTTATATCTGAAAAAACGAAGGGTTTTTGACCGTCTCTATATTGTTTTAATTCTAATTTTTTCCACTACTTTTTATCAACCTGTTGCGGAAGCTGTAGGAAGTTTTCTTTTTGTAGAAAAAAATCAAAAATTGCAGGTTTTAGATGAGAATGTGACGATAGATATTCTTTATCGGGGGAGAAATACACTCTATTTGAAAAAAGCAAACCTTTTTAGAGCTGTAAAATATAGTTATGATGAAGTGACCATGTACTAGTCACTTCAAAATGTTCTTAAATTTGTAAAATAGAGTTGCTACTTCCATAAGGATTTTCAATTGTTGCGATTTGTGGTTCATTTGTCCACTCATCATGGTTAATCACATAACGAAACTCATACTCATTTGAATTTGATAACACTTTTGTCATATAAAATTCACCATTCTTTTTCTGTTTCATCTTCTCTTCTTGCCAATCACTCCATTCCCCTACCAAAGAAGCACTTTTTGCATCATACTCTGGTTGAAGTGTAAATGTAACCCACGCTTTATTACCTTTTTTTGTAACTTTTATCATCTATTTTTTCCTCTGTATTAAAATTTTTTTGTACTTTTACCTAATATTTCATTATATTTACTTGAAAACTGCTAAAATAAGGATATAAATTCACTAAAAGGTATGATTTATTTATGATAAAATTATTTTTACTGCTATTTACCTCTTTACTTTTATCTGCCAAAGAAGTTGTTATCTCTTTTGACAAACCATACACCTATAATAAAAGATTAACTGAATCAAATGTCACAATTCCTAAAAATCCAGTTATTCCTATAATCAATGAATTTAAAATAAACCGTGCACAATATAAAAACTTTTTTAAACTAAGACTAGATTATCTTTTGATGGATGAGACAAAGGTTCAAGAGCACTATGAGGGAAAGTATTGGCATGTATCACAAAAGAGTGTGACCAAACTTGAAGGCTCAAAAGAGCTTAGAGAAATTGCCAGAGATGAATTCCTCCAAGCTTATAAAAAAGCATTGGTAAGAGCAGGTGCTATACTTTATAAAAGTGATGGCGATGCTGATAGAAAAGTGGTATTTAACTTAGATGATACTTGGGGTATAATCTCAGTCTATCCGAGTAGTTTTGAAATCAAAGCCGTAGAACTTGAAGCATTTAAACAGAGTCTCATAATCAATCCCGATACGCTTTTAGAAGAGCTCCAAAAAAGTGGTGAAGTGAAACTTGAAGGTCTCTATTTTGATACAGGAAATGCAACACTAAGAGCAAAATCAAAACAAGCACTCTTGGCAGTAGTTACCATGTTAAAAAAACATCCAACACTAGTTTTAGAAGTACAAGGACATACTGATAGCGTAGGAAGTGACAAAGCGAACCTTCTCCTTTCTAAAAATAGAGCAAAATCAGTAAAAAATGCACTTATATCTGAAGGGATAGTAGAAACCAGACTAGAGTCAAAAGGATATGGTAAGCGTACACCAATTGCATCCAATGATACAGCCCAAGGACGGGCAGAAAATCGTCGAGTGGTACTTAAAAAACTTAGTGGAGGAGATGAAAAGGTACTAATTTCGATTGACTTGATGAAACCCATGCCAGGATTTAAAAAAGCAGTTGTCAAAAATTATGCTGATAAAAAAATGCTCTTTCGATTCAACCAAAAGGGGAAAGGACATGAGTATATCATCGGAGATGAGACTTTAGCACAGTACGAGTCTATAGATAAAACAAAATGCACATGTTCGTATCTAGAAATACTTAAAAATTATGAAGCTATATTAACCTCTATAGGTGCTGAGATAGTAGGAAAAGATTTTCTAGGTGCACAAAATATCTATTTTCGCATCAAAGATAGAGGAGATGGAAAAGAGATTTATGGTGTTGTCAAAGCTTATAATTG
>JAOZKZ010000238.1 GCA_029935075.1 Campylobacterales bacterium | reverse complement strand
TACTCTTCTTTTATCTTTTTAAGATGATGTTTTATCATCATCCGCCCTGGTCTTCCCACTACATCCGCTAAGTATAATATTTTCATGAGAGGATTATAACAATAAATTTATATAATAGGCGTTATGAAATATATACTAATTGCGATGCTTTTCGCCCAAACATTATTCAGCTTTGAAGTCACAGAACTTAAAACAGATTTTCACGATGGCAAATTCCATCTAACTTTCAAAATCGATGAAAAAACACCAGCTACTATCACATGTGAAGATGAGACGATTGACATTGTACTTGAAGAAGGGAAATATGATATTTCCTTAGATTCTCGTGTGTTGAGAGTTACCTTTGATAAAGAACAAAAAACAACCATGAGTGACAACAATACAACACTAAACATCATCTACCCCAAAGCCGAACATGGAACTAACTTTCAACTCTCAAAACCAACAAAAGTGATAAAAGTACCTAAAAATCTCTCTTTTGAACAAATAATGGATGAAGCACAAAACAAAAGAGTCATTTTTGTAGGCGAAAATCATGACCTGTTTGCACACCATTTAAATCAACTAAAAGTTATCCAATCCATGCACCAAAGAGGCAAAAAGTTTGCTATCGGAATGGAAATGTTTCAAAGAAAATTCCAAAGTGTAATTGATAATTATCTTCATGATAAAATTACCCTAAAAACATTTCTAAAAAAGAGTGAGTATTTTAAAAGATGGGGCTTTGACTTCAATCTCTACAAACCCATCATAGATTACGCAAAACAGAACCAAATATCTATCATTGCATTAAATCTTGAAAGAGAACTAACGAAAAAAATCTCCAAAAATGGACTCTTTGGACTCTCCCATGAAGAGCAAGCAAAACTTCCGCAAACTATTGATTTGTCAAATAGAGTCTATAAAGAGGAACTCTTAAAATTTTTCGGCACAAACATGCACATGACAAAAAGTAAAATGAAGAACCTCGACTTCATCTATCAATCTCAAATACTTTGGGATCAAACCATGGCTGACTCTATCAACAAATATCTAACTGCCAATAAAGATCAAAGTATGATTGTATTGGTTGGAAGTGGGCACTTAAAAATGCGTCATGGAATACCCGACCGAGTACCTTACTCACAAACGGTAATACTGCAAGATGAAGATGCACAACCTAAAAGTGCTGATTTTATACTTTTTACAGATGCCATTGAGACAAAGCAAGCACCAAAATTGGGAGTTGGATTGGAGTTTTCAAAGCTAATTGTTACAAAAGTGGCTGAAAAGTCATTGGCTGAAAAATTGGGTTTGAAAAAAGGAGATTTGATTTTAGAGATTGATGGTGAGAAAGTCAAAGATATCTTTGAACTTAAACTCGAACTCTTTTTCAAGAAAGAAAAAGAGCCAATATCCTTAACTTACAAGCGTGGAAAGAAAATTATAACTCAATCATCAAGATAGTAAGTTACATTGGTCACAACTCTAACGGCTTTGATATAGGGTGTTCCGCTATCACGGTTGTTAATTGAAAAGTACCCTTGATTTGCATTTTTAATCTTACCTAGTTTTGAATCAGAATCTTTTGCAAACTTCAAAGCGGTTGCTCTTGCATTTTTTGTAGCTTCTTCAATCATTGAGGGTTTTAACGCATTTAATCCTGTAAACATGTACTTGGTTTCATATTTGTCATTTGTAGCCAATATACCCTTTTCTGCCAATTTGAACAAATCTTGACTAAGTTGTACAACCTTATCCACTTTCTTCGTATACAGCGTTATTGCGGTGTTTGAGAGATAGCGAAATCGCACATTTGAATTGCCATAATCATTGGCGTACTTATCCGTCATTTGAGGTGCTGAAATCGTAATCTCACTTTTCTCAAATCCATACTCTTTTAAAAAAGTATCGACGGCACTAATATCTGATTTAATTTTATCATTTAAAAGCACTAAATCATTTTCAGCAGCTCGAAGTTGAATAGGATATATAGCGATATCCGCTTTGACATTTCTCTGTGCCAAACCCTTTACCACAACTTTTCGCTCCATACTTTTGACTTTTAAAACCGCATCTGATACAAAATACCCAAGTCCTATCAACCCAGCGGCGATAAAAACTCCTAAAACAAATGATGAACCAATTCTTTGCTCGCTCATGATAAATCCTTTGCCATATTATACCAAAAAATCGCTATCATGGGTGGATGAATATACTATTACTTGAGGATGACCTCCTTTTTTCAGAAAGCTTAGAAGATTTTCTTGAGGAGGCAGGTTTTTGTGTTGATATCTGTAACGATGGCGAATGTGCGTTAGAAAAAAGTTATGAAAACCATTATGATTTATTACTTTTGGATGTCAATGTACCTAAGATAAACGGCTTTGAAGTTTTACAAAGTATCAGAGAACAAAACAACGACACACCAGCGATATTTTTAACTTCATTCAGAGATAAAGAGTCTGTTCTTAAAGGTTTTGACAAGGGGGCTGATGATTATCTTAAAAAACCTGTTGATTTGGATGAACTTCATAGTCGCATCTTAGCACTTCTAAAAAGGTCAAATCGAATCATTAAGGATATAAAAGTTGGAAAATATCTTTATAATCCAAAAGAGAAAAAACTCTCCTACCAAGATGAAGAGCTTACCCTATCCAAAAAGCTATCTGACCTTTTGGATATATTTATAGAGCATAAAAACCAACTTATCACAAAAGAGCAAATCTGCGAGAGACTTTGGGAATGGGACAAACAGCCAAGTGAAGGAAGTTTGCGAGTTTATATCAATGAACTCAAAAAAATTATCGGAAAAGAGATGATTCAAAACCAAAAAGGGATTGGGTATAAACTTGAACTCTAAAAAAGCAGACCTACTTCTTGGTAATATCCTCATCATCGTTACCATTGCTATCATGGTGCTGGTTTTACATCACATGTTTCAAGGATTATTTCATGATATGATTCTTGATGTGATACTCGTTTGTTTGGCTGTACTGCTTTATCTTTTTTTGGGTGCACCAATGATAGATAACTTCCTACAAAGTGATACAAATCTCAAAACCATGATAGATGAAACCCTACATGAACTAAACACCCCAATAGCCACCATCGAAGCCAATCTCTCCATGCTTAAAAAATCCATTAGTGATGAAAAAAGTCTAAAGCGACTAAATCGCATTGGAGCAGCTTCTAAGAATCTTACCAAACTTTATGAAAGCATTGAATATGACATAAAAGAAAATATCCAACTGATTGAGAAAAGTAGTTTTGATTTGAAAGA
>JAOZKZ010000237.1 GCA_029935075.1 Campylobacterales bacterium | reverse complement strand
ACTAAGCCAATTGCAGTAAGCTTTTGCCTCTAGATAGTTCACTTCTACTGGATGATTTAGTGGCAATTCAACTATCTCTGTCATCATACGAAGCTTATTATCTTCTAACCAAAAAGTCGGCTGTGTAGCTTTAGAATACTGAAGCCATGCCCTGCCTTCTTCTTCCCAAAACTTTTCATTAGCATAGCCACCATCGTTCATAAACTCTAAAAACTCTCCATTACTTACAAGAAATTTAGAAGCTTTAAAATCAGGAATTTCAGCTTCATGGTGTCCGTATTCATTATCCCAACCATAAAAATCATCCTCTCTGTTTTTACCAAGTGTCACTACCCCACCTTTTACATCAACAAGCTCATTTTTAGGTGCATCTCCACTATCCATACAAACTTTCCAATCTGGAATCTTCTTAACAAATTCAATAGGAAGTTGACGAATCAAAACCGATGAAGTTTCAACATGAATACGCTCATGTTCACATCCCATCAAAATAACCCAAAAAGCCGAATCCCAATCAATTGGAAGAGTTAAAGGAAGTGTATCGATGAGGTTGTTAACAAGCGTACGAACCTCATCACGATACGCTCTCGTTTCTTCAATACTTGGCCACTCATAATTTTTTTCATTTAAATCATCCCAACTCATCTCATCTACACCAACGGCAAAGATAGATTCTAATTTTGGGTTTATTCTTTGGGTAATTACCTTGGCAATGATAAGTTTATTGATAAAAAATGTTGCTGTATGCCCAAAATAGAAAACAAGAGGATGACGCAAACCATCAGCTCTTTGGTAAAAGGCTTCATCGGTTGCTAAGACTTCAAAGAGTTTTTCATAGATATCGAAAGTATCGTTGAAATAGGTTTTTATCTCTTGGCGTTTTTGTTCAGTGTCATTGCCGTGAAGTGATATGTTTTTTGTGGTTTTAAGTGCCAAAATGCACCTCCATTAAATATTTGAATTATTATAACAAATAATTGACTATAGGCTGTTTCATTAAATTCGCGTTATAATATCACCATAATTTCTCCAAAAATATTTCACTAAGAAGATACTAATGATTAAAGAACATATCACTGAGCAAACTGCTATTTTTTTCAGTGTTTCTAAATGGGTAATACTTTCCTCAATCGTTGGTATTATGATTGGTGCGATTATGACGCTTTTTCTTAAATTACTTCAAATTGCAGAAAATAGTCAAGGGTCAATTCCATTTTCTTACTACTATCTCTTACCCTTTGCCCTACTACTAACAGTTTGGGCTGTAAGGACTTTTGCACCAAATGCAGAAGGTCATGGTACGGAAAAAGTCATCGAAGCAGTACATAAAAAATATGGAAAAAGTGATATATCCATAATACCTGTCAAACTTTTTGCAACAATTTTAACTATATTTGCAGGTGGTTCTGTAGGTAAGGAGGGTCCAGGTGCACAAATCGGTGCAGGAGCATCTTCATGGCTCTCAGATATTTTAAAATTTAATAATAGAGATCGTAAAAAGCTGGTTATCTGCGGTATTAGTGCTGGATTTGCAGCTGTATTTGGAACTCCAATTGCTGGTGCTATTTTTGGGGTGGAAGTATTGGTAATTGGAGTGATTATGTATGATGTGCTTCTACCCTCTTTTATCGCTGGCTTTGCAGCTTTTACCACAGCACAATTTTTAGGTATTGATTATACCTATTATGATTTGCGATTTTATCAAAGCGTTACACTTGATCTTCCATTAATTGCACAGGTTGCTGGAGCTGGACTATTTTTTGGATTTGTTTCTGTTATCATTATCATAGCTGTCTCATGGATTGGAAAAAGTATTAAAAAGATTCCTTACCATCCTTATTTTAAAGCATTTATGGGTGGTGTAATCATCGTAATTCTTGCATTGATTTTTGGTGAACAATACTTAGGTCTTGGTCTGGATACTATTAAAGATACCCTAAACCCTGATTCTTCCTTTTCAGAAGATATACCATGGTATGCTTTTTTACTCAAAACACTGTTCACCTCTTTAACGCTTGGTGCAGGTGGTAGCGGTGGGATTATCACTCCTTTATTTTATATCGGTGCCACCAGCGGACATGCTTTCGGGGTACTGTTTTCTCCTGATCATATTGCACTTTTTGCTGCACTTGGATTTGTCAGTGTACTTGCAGCTGCAACAAATGCACCTATCGCTGCTACAATTATGACTGTAGAACTTTTTGGAATTGAAATTGCCCATTATGCAGCACTTAGTGCAGTAATAAGCTTTTTGATTTCAGGTCATAGAAGTGTTTTTCCTTCACAAATACTGGCAATGCGAAAATCAGAGATGCTTACTGTCAAAATGGGTGAAGAGGTAGAAAAAACACAAGTTAATTTAGGAGATAAAGAGACCAATAAAATCATAAAGTTGCGTAAAAAATTACAAGCAAGGCGTAAAAAATTGAATGCACGCCTGCACAAAAATGATGACTAGGTAATTTTTTACCTAAACTCCACTACATCTTTTCTATAAGCAAAAACTTTACATGCATGTCTAAAATGTAAAGTTTTTTCAAAACTATTTTTCATGATTACATGTGGAGTTTAAACCCAAGTGTAAAGTTTGATGTATCCATTTCAGAGGTATCAAAATCTTTTATATCAAGCTCATTACCATAATCAGTATACCCCAAATAAAAACTTAAAAAATTATTATAATAGTAATCAAGTTCTAGTCCATATGTAAACTCTGTAGAAGATTCAGAAACTGCTTTAGCAACTTCTAGTGTCTCAAACTCACCATCAGTTTTTACTAAACCTATCTTTGGGGTGATTGCGATGTATGGAATAAGGGAAAACTGATATGTTGCAAAAATTCCATATCTGCTAATATCTTCTCTTGTAAACTCATCATGTTCAGAGAAGTTTTTTGTATATTCGAGTCTAAGCCCTGCACCCATAAATAAATCTGCACCGGCAAATGCTGTTACATAATCCGCACCGTTATCACCTTTTGAATAACCAAGACCTGCTTGTCCTAGAAAATCTGCTGTCAATGTACTAGCTGTTAGTAAAACTGCTAAAATTATTTTTTTCATTAAAATCCTTTATTTAATTACTTAATAATATAACATATTTAATCTTTAAGGGTAAATGATATGGCATGACAACATGTAATGCTGTCATGCTAGAGGGAAGTTTTATTCTATTGCAGATTTTATCAATGTGACAATATCAGCTTGTGCTTTTTCCAAAATAGCTATAAGCTCTTTATCTTTTTCTTTATCAAGTGCAAATGTTGAA
>JAOZKZ010000070.1 GCA_029935075.1 Campylobacterales bacterium | reverse complement strand
ATATTCAATGTATTATTACTGATAGTACAAAAGTAGAAACTCTTTCGGATACTTCATTTGAAGGGCAAATCATCACTTATGAATCGATAAGTTCTGATGGAGTGGCGTTTGAAGAGCTTTATAAATATTACTCTAGTGAGCGTGTGTGTTCGATAAAAGGTCATGACAATGCTGTCATAACTTATAGTTTTGGTGCGACTGGTTTTCCAAAAGGGATTGTTATCACGCATAGAAATCTAATTGATGGGGCTAGAGTAGTTTCAAGTTATCTTGATTTAAAAGATGATGATGTTATTTCTGGGCTTTTGTCTTTCAATGTTGATTATGGTCTTAATCAAATCTTTTGTGCACTTTATAAAAAAATCCCACTAGCCATTCATAAAATGGTACTTCCAAATGATTTTTTTAACCATTTAATCCAAGATAAAGTTACAATTCTTCCTATTATGCCTGTTCATATCTCACAAATGTTTGATGAAGACCCGCACCGTCTTCCAACGCCTGAACAACTCTCAAATGTTCGTATCATTACCTCTTCTGGAGGAAAAATAACTTCACAGATGAGAGCAGATATCGAACACTATTTTCCCGATGTAAAATTTTTCTCGATGCATGGTTTGAGTGAAGCATTTCGTTCAGCGTTTCTTGACCCAAATCAGATAAAAATCCGTCCAGATTCTATCGGAAAAGCAATTCCTGATGTTGATTTGTATGTTATCAAGGAAAATGGAGAGCGTTGTAAACCTAGAGAAGTTGGGGAATTAATCCATCGAGGGGCTTGTATCTATAAAGGGTATTGGAATTCAAAAGAAGATACTGATATGCGTTTTAAAAGTATCAAAATTTTAGAAAAAGTAATTGACTTAGAGGGTGCATTAACGGATGAGATTGTGGTTGCTAGTGGGGATTATGTTTACACAGATGAAGAGGATTATCTCTATTTTGTAGCCCGCCATGATGATATGATAAAGACAAGTGGATATCGTGTGAGTCCTATTGAAATTGAGAGTGTAGTTTATGAAAATATCCCCACAGTTGCTTCATGTGCTGTTTTTTCTATTGAAAATGAGAAAATCGAAGAGGAAATTGTTTTGGTTTATAGTGCTCCGAGTGAGATAAGCAAAAATGAGATGATATTTGAGCTTAAAAAACATTTGGCAAATTATATGATTCCTTCACTCATCGTTTATAAAAAATCAATTTCACTCTATTATGGAGAGATTGACAAAATTGCATTAAAGAAAGAGGTGTTAGAGCGTGTTTAAACTCTTTATATTTTTACTGTTATCTTCAACTTTTCTTTTTGGAGTTGAAAATAATGAGACAAAAACTATTATCGATGCGGTTTTGAAGATAACAGAAGATTCAAATGTTTCTATGGTTGAGTCGTTGGAACTTAGCACCGTTATAGATAGTTTTAACAGTATGAGTATATTTGATACTATCAATTACTATCTCAGTCTTATCTATACAGATGTTGGGCGATTAGTCCTTTTTGCTTTGATCATACTCTTTTCCTATCTATTTAGAAATATTGGACAGATGATCTTTCCAGCACTGAAAAAAGTTTTCCCTGAAACTCCAGATATCCATGATGATATCGAAGTTGAGGATTTTTTACCTTTAAAAGAGCCTTTGGCGTTTTTGATAAAACTTTTTGGTGCAAGTTTGGCTATAGATGTACTTTTTTATCCTGATGATCCTCATTTTGTGATAGAGAAAATCCTCTATATCGCTTTTGTTTTTGGATTTGCACGCTTTTTTATTACATTTATTACGATTATCTTTGATCTCTATTTTGTGAGTAACTATAAAAAAAGAAATAAATCTTTTAGAAAAGAGCTTGTAAACCTTATCAAGCAAGTTATAAAAATTGTTATTTTTATGGTCTCATTTTTACTCATTTTAAGAGAGATGGGTGTTGATATCACAGGCTTTTTAGCTTCTTTAGGACTTGGTGGTTTAGTAATCGCTATGGCTTCAAAAGACACGATCTCAAACTTTTTTGGCTCTTTAAAGATTATATTTGATGAGTCATTTTCACAAGGGGATTGGATAAAAGTTGATGGTGTTGAGGGGACGGTTGTTGAGCTTGGTTTTATCAGCACAAAAATTAGAACTTTTGATAATGCTCTTATCTCAGTTCCAAATGCTAAACTGGCAAATGAATCAGTAAAAAACTGGAATAGGCGAAAAGTAGGGCGACGCATCAAGATGTATATCGGAATCTCTTATGATGCTAAAAGAGAAAATCTTTTAAAAGCGGTTAATGAGATTAGGGAGATGTTGCTAAATCATCCGGATATTGCTACTGAGAGTTCAACTGGAGTAGTGGGAAGACGCTCATCACTTATTGAGAGTAGTGATTTGTTGGGTGTAAAATCAACACTTTTAGTCCATGTTGATACTTTTGGAGATTCTGCGATAAATATTATGATTTATGCGTTTTCAAAAACAACCAATTGGGCAACATGGCTTGAAGTGAAAGAAGATGTTATGATGAAGATTTGGGAAATATTAGAGAAAAACGATTTAGAGATGGCGTTTCCAACGCAGACGATACATTTAAAAAAAAACAATAGTAACAAAGGGGAGAGATGATTATTTTAATGCCATTATCGGCAAAAGAAGAGGATGAGGGAAAACTTGTCAATTTAGACCAAGTTGTAATTTGGGGAATTTTTGAGCTTCTTGAGGGAAGAGTTCAAAATGTTGAATATTTTGAAGATAGACATGAGTATAAGGCGATGATAGATGTTGTGGTAGTTGCTGATAAAAATGATTATGTTTGGCCTTTTATGGAGGAGTCTATCCCTGTTTTGGAAGCTCCAATTCAAAGAGAGATTGAAGATGTGATTGAGGCTTTTATATTTAAAGAGCTTTATGAAGTCGATGGTTTAGGGAATTAACATGTCAGAAATCATACTTTATGTTCATATCTTAGCGGCTGCTTCTTGGGTTGGTGGTGCGATGCTTCTGTTTGCACTTGGAATTTTTATGCGTGATAAGGAAGCGATGAAAATTGTTTATCATCACATGGGACCAATTTATGGTTATTTTGAGTCTGTTGTACTTGTGATACTACTTAGTTCGGGAACTTATCTCTACATGGATTATGGATTACACAATTTATGGAATGGTCCAAATGCTGAGTTGACACAATTTCTCTATACAAAGATTACTTTGGTTGCTATGATTATCTTTGCAACGGTGGTGCATATGTACATCTCTATGAATGCACATGGCAGGGAGCGTTCACAGATAGAGAAAATTATCTCTCGTGGAACTTCGTTGGGGATTTTTGTATTAAATCTTTTTATTCTCTATTTTGCGATTCAAATTCGTTCTATTTTGTAGATTTACCAGCTTTTATCAGACTTTTGTTGTCAAGCTTCATGGCAACAAAGTCTCCTAAAAAGACTGTGATATCATTAACCTTTCCCTGAACTTCAATCTGTTTTTTACCTGATATATTAGATTTGGCACGGGCTTCAAATATAACTTCTTCATCTTCTGTATTGATTTGATTTAAAAAATCTATATTTGCACTTATGAGAAAAGTATGCTCTTCATTGACTGCTGCCATTGCACAAAAGTTTGCTGCTGAGAAGATAGAACCATCATAAATAACATTTTCTTTGTCAACAGTTTCAGATTTTTGAGAGTTGATTGAAGTTTTGGCATAGCCTTCTGCTAATTCTATAAGTTTATAGGAATGATTGGTATGGATGTTCTTATGAGAGTTCAGTTCACTTGCTAAGGCTATATCATCTTTTTCAACTTCTAATACTTCACTCATTAAATTCCCTATATTCTGTTCTTAATTAAGTATCGGAAAAAAAGTGATAAGTTTTATACAGATGCCTTGATATAAACTCTTTTTGGTGCAGGATATCCTTCAACTGTTACTTTTTGATCATTTGGATCTAGAAAATCTCCTAAACTTTCACCCTCTATCCAAGAAGTTGCTCTTTGTTCATTTAAAAGGGTCTCTTTTATTTCAAGTACCTCAACATTTTTAAATCCAGCACGCATACACCAGTTTTTTAGAGCAGGGATGGTAGGTACAAAATAGATATTTGGGATTTTAGAGTAAGTTTTGTTAGGTGTGAGTGCTATCTCATCTTCGCCATCAATCATAAAGGTATCAAGATAAAGTACTCCATTTTTCTCCAAACCTTTTTTTAAAGATTTGAGTGTGCCTACTGGGTCACTTCTATGATAAAGCACTCCAAGGCAAAAGATAACATCAAACTTTTCATCATAGATATCTACATGTTCCACTCCAAGCATTTCAAAAACAATATCACTTTTTATAAAATGGTTGATAAAATCAAATTGGGTTTTAAAATGAGGGGATGGGTCAAAACCTACAATTTTTTTTGGATTTTGTTTTAACATTCTAAACATGTAGTAGCCATTGTTACATCCAATATCCGCAACTTTTTTTCCCTCTAAATTAAAATAGGGCTCTAACAAATTATACTTTATAAAGCTTTGCCATTCACTATCTATAAAAGTATCAAAAAGTTGAAAAGGACCTTTTCTCCATGGACGAAGGGTGTAGGCGAAGTCATAGATTTGTTTTTGTACTGCATCTGATATCTCAGCAGAGATAGAAATAGTATCGTCAATATTATAGGTTATAGGAATTGTAGGTAAATCATTTAATTGCTCTCTTAAAGGAGCGATATTTTTCCAAGTAAGCCATTTTTCTCTACTTGCAATGAGATGGGATAAGTTCAAATTCTTCCTTAATTAAATCATGTTGTTCTTCTACTGTTAAATCTTCAATATTGATACCATCGCTGCTATTTTCTACTGTGTTTGTGATACTTAAACTCTCAGAAATCTCATTTTTAAGTGCAATGACACCCTCTTTGGCTTCATCATAATCAATAATGTTTTCATCACACTCTTGGATAAAGTTCCCCTCTCCATCATAATAACTGTGACAATTATCATAAAGATGTCCTGAAACTCCACGGTCATTAAAGTACAGACAGCCTTGAAGTATAAAAATAGGTAATAAGTATATAAGATATTTCATAAGGATGATTGTACAAAAGATAAGATTAAAAAAAAATTTTAAATGTCCGATACTACTCTCAATACAACTAAGGAGAACTACATGGTAGAAGAACAGTTGCGAGATGGATTAACCTATTTAGCGGATGGAGAAGTACTATATGATGATTTGTATCTACTTTCAGAAACAGATGAGAAAGGGATTGTTACTTATGCTAGTGAATCTTTTTTAAGAGTAGCAAATTTTACAGAAGAAGAGCTTCTTGGTCAACCTCACAATATCGTGAGACATCCAGACATGCCTCGTGTAGCTTTTAAAGGGCTTTGGGATGATGTTTTGGAAAAAGGTTTTTGGACTGGATTTGTTAAAAATTCACGAAAAGGTGGTGGTTACTACTGGGTATATGCAACTGTACTGAAAAATGTTGATAAAAGTGGAAAAATCAAATATGTTTCTATCAGAACAAAACCATCGCGTGATGACGTCAAAAAATATGACGAATTATATAAGACATTGAAGTAAAAGGGAAAAGATTATGGCATTAGTAAAAAATAGAGCAAATTTTGACAGAAGTTCAGCTCCTGCACCAACGGCATCTAAAACAAGAAAAACGAGAACATTGGTTAAACAACAACAGACAAGTGAGAGTATTGCAGACATTGCAAATATTCTTTTAGACAATGCTCAAGAGAGTGTAAGTGCGGTTGAAGAGTTAAAAAGCTCAATGGATCAAATTGCAACGGCTGCTGAAGAGAATAGTGGAGCAAGTGAGCAAGTACTAGAAGGTGTAAACCATAGGCATAGAAACTTAGACAAAATGTTTAGCACAATTGAAAAAGCAATTCAGACAACTCTTAATACGGGTATAGTGATTACTTCAGCCGTAGAGCAAGTAAATTCTAATGTTGAAAAAATGGTAGTTTCTGCGGATATTGCTAGAGAGTCTTCTCAAAAATCAGAAGAGTTAAAAACGAGTTCTCAAAACATTGGTGAAGCAGTAGGTTTTATCGCTAAGATTGCTGATCAAACCAACCTTTTGGCACTTAATGCTGCAATTGAAGCGAGTCGTGCAAAAGAGCATGGTAAAGGTTTTGCAGTAGTAGCAAGTGAGACAAGAGCATTAGCGGGGAATAGTGAGAAAAATGCACAATTTATCGATGATTTGGTAAATAATATCCAAGTGAGCATTGATGAAATTATACACAGTATCACAGGTACTACTGATATCATCGAAAAAACTGGAGTTGATGGTAGAAAACTCTCTTTGACACTGGAAGAGTTAACAAAGATAGCAGACTACTCTGTTGAAGCTGCTAGAAATGCAAATACATTTACACAACAACTTTTATCTTCTGCAGACTTTAGTCAAAAAGCGAGTGAAGAGATTGCGGAAGTATCATCAAAAATTGCTATAGAAGTTGAGAAAACTTTTAATGCGATTGAAATTCAAGCTTCTTCATTAGCACAAACTGAAGATGATATCAAAGAGCTTACTGAGCTTTCTGAAGAGCTTAAATACTCTACAGATACTGCAAAATCATCAGAAGATATAGCCGTGAGTGCTGATGCTCTAAGCTCTTCTGTAGAGACCATTCAAGAGAGTATGAGTGAAGTTACCTCTTCATTAAATGATATAGAGCAGTTAAGTGCTAAAACTAATGAAAATGCTATTAAAACTAAAGAAAAAGTACAAGATGCTACAAAAGTTTCTGATGATATCAATAGCGTTATCACAATTGTTAGAAATAACTTCGACATCCTTAAAGGAAGTTTTGCACAAATTAAAACAACTATTTTATCGATAAAAGCAGATTTTGAAAAATCAATTGTTGAGGGTGGTGGTGCTGATAATGAGTTAGGAAAGATTAAAAGAGAATCTAAAAATGTTGAAAAGACAGTAAGAAATATCTCAAACTCTATCATCCAACTTAACATGCTAGCCATTAGTGGAAGTATAGAAGCAGCACGCGCTGGGGATTTTGGAAAAGGGTTTGAAGTAGTTAGTGCTGATATCAGAAATCTTGCACAAGATAGTGAAGCCAATACTGAAAAGATCAATGATACGATTGAAGGCATGAATAGTGAAATTGAATCTGTGAGCAGCGAGTGGAGCAATCTTCTTAAAACTCAAGGGAGTGAGAAGAATGTTATTGATAGCTTAGTTTCAGAGATAGATAGAATCACAGGCATGATAGGTGATGTAGTAGAGAGTTATCAAAATCTTAAGATGATGAATGATATGGATCGTGAGGGTTTGACTGCTATGCTTGGTGGAATTGAAGAGATTCAAAAAGCGATTGAGCTTTCAGCTACCAATGCTGCAGAGTCAAGAAAAGCAAGTGAGCTTATCATTGAAACAATTACAAACATGAGTGATGGTATCGAAGAGTTAGCAGTTTTAGCAGATGAGCTTCAACAAGGTTAAGAAGAAGGTAAAGATATGAACCAAGCATTAATTTTTAAATTAGAGGGTGCAGAGTACGCCATAGATAGCGAAGCGCTTATCAAGATTGACCGTACTCCTGAACTCACTCCTGTCTCTTACAGCTCAAAGTCCATTTTAGGGCTTTGTTCTACTGAAGGACAGATTGTACCTGTATATGACGCTTTACATCTTTTAACACACAATTCAATGGATGTTAGAAAATCAGAGGCTAGGGCACTCATCTTAAATCGAGATGATAAGTTGATATCTTTGATGGTTGAAGAGGTTATTGGAAATATCGAGGTAGATTCTAAATCGGTTGAGTATATTGACAATAGTAGTGATGGTGTTGTTGGATTTATGAAGTACAATGATAGTGTTGTGCAGATTCTTAGTTTAGACTTTTTACTTGAATCTGTCTCTATCACAAAGTTGGAAGTAAAAGATAAAAAACAGGCAAAAAGCAAATCTAGCCAAGTTGAGACAAAAGCAAATCAGAGTTATAAACAATATCTTGTGTTTAACATGGAAGATGAAAAATTTGGCATTTTAATTGATACGGTAAGAGAAATTATTGTTGATTCTAAATCAATGATATCGATTGCAAACAGCCCAAAAGAAGTGTTGGGATTGATAACGCTAAGAAATGAAGTGATTCCCGTTTTGGATCTTAGAATTCATTTTAATAAAGAGGCGATAAGAAGTGATAAAAATCGTATTTTAATTGTGCATTCAAATGGTGCATTGGTGGGGCTTTTAGTGGATAGCATTGAAGATATTACCGAAATTTATGATAACCAACTTGAAGAGTTCTCTGTGAAATATAGAGATGAAAAAGTATCATCAATTGCAAAAACAGAGTCAAAATTGACCACAATTTTAAGTAACAATTATCTTAAAACACTTACTTTAAATGTACAGTCATATATGCAAAATGAGAATAAAAATTCTGAGAGTGACACATTAGCTCGTGACTATGAAAATTTTGATGAAGTGGTAATTTTTAAGTTAGAAGATGAAGAGTTTGCAATGGATATTGATGATATTTTAGAGATTGTTCGTTATGAGGGATTTACTGAAGTTCCAGTTACCAAAGCGTTTATATTGGGGATGATTAACTTAAGAGGTGAAGTAGTTCCAGTAGTTTCTCTTATGAGTAAATTAGGACTCAAAGAGAAAACATTTGAAGAGGGAAATATCCTTATAAGTGAGATAGCTGGTTCAAAAGTGGGCTTTTTTGTAGAGTCTGTGAGTGATATCATCAATATCCCTTTGAATGTTATAAAAGAAAATAGTGATACAGAGAATATCTTTTCACATACGATTTTACTCGATGGTGGAAAGCGAATGATTTTAAAGATGGCAATTCAAAACCTCTTTTTGAAAGATGAGATAAAAATAGATGAAGAGGAGACTGTATAATGGCTAAAAAAATACTTGTTGTAGATGACTCAGCATTGGTAAGAAAACAGTTAGGTTCCCTTTTGGAAGACCAAGGTTATGAAGTAGACTTTGCCAAAAATGGACAAGTAGCATGTGAAAAAGCTTTGGAAGTGCAATACAACGCAATAACCATGGATATAAACATGCCGGTAATGGATGGTATTACAGCAGTTAAACATATCATGAAAGATTCTCCAACGCCTATTGTGATGGTAAGTTCACTTACTACGGAAGATGCAGGTCCTACGATGGAAGCTCTAGAGCTTGGTGCTATTGATTGTGTTGCAAAGCCTGGGACTAGTAATTTAGGGCTTAGAAATACGGCTGAAGATATTTTGGCGTATGTAAAAAGTGCTTCTAGAATTCCAAGACGAAGGTTAGAAAAAAGAATTCAAGATGCAACAAAATCATTAGCGCGTCGTGAAGTGAGAAGCACAGAGAGGGTAGCAAAAGCAGAAAGTTCAACGCCTGCAACTAGAGTGGTTTTGATTGGTTCTTCTACTGGAGGACCTGGGCTTTTAGAAGATATTTGTGCTTCATTGCCAGCAGATTATCCATTTGCTGTTTGTATCGTACAACACATGCCAGAGAAATTTACGGAGGCATTTGCCAAAAGGTTAGATCGCAGCTCAGCACTTCCTGTATATGAGGCATCAAATAATCAAGAGTTAATGCAAAGTACAGTTTATCTTGCAAAAGGTGGGAAACATCTCCATTTTAGAAAAAAAGTTTCTGGAAAAATTGTTTTGAGAGTTGAAGATTCAACGAACAAACGCTTTTTTACTCCTAGCGTAGATGAGATGTATGAGAGTGCACTGGAAGTTTTTGAACCTCAAAACATGTTAGGTGTTTTATTGACAGGTATTGGAGATGATGGTGCTGATGGCATGGTGGGACTTAAAAATGCAGGAACCCATACTTTAGCAGAGTCGGAAGAGACAGCAACGGTGTATGGTATGCCAAAAGAGGCGTATCTTCGTGGAGGAGTGAGTGAAAAACTTCCTTTTCCAAAAATTTTAGAAAAAATTAGTAGATATAGGTAGAGATATGGCACTTAAAAAAGCAACATATATTGAAGTTATCGAGAAAGAGAAGTTTGAAAACTTAGGTGAAGCAGTAGCATTTTTTGAAAATAATAATGAGATGGAAGATAAGAGTTATGCACTTAACCAAATGAGTTCATTTGAAGGTGGTTATCAGAAACTTGCAGAGATTTTACATGTGGAAAATGACCATGCTTTGATTGATATCATAGGTATGATTTTATCTGGTGTTGATGGAGAAGTTGCACCTATTGATGAAATTTTATCACTTTTGAAAAGAGAAAATCCTTATGTTAGAAATCTTGCAATTAGTGTTTTACAAGATTATGGCAATGCTATTAAGTATTACATTGTTAAATATCTTATAGGAGAGGATAGAGATCTTCGCATCTTTGCAATTAATGTTTTAGGGGATGTCGAGTTTTCTGAGAGTCGTGACATGATGGTAGAGTTGATCGAGAGTGAGGAAGATGTTAATGTTGCCATGACGGCTGTGGACTATCTTGGAGAGATTGGATTGGAAGAGGATATACCACTTCTTGTCTCTTTGAAAGATAGATTTCCTGATGAGTTTTATGTTTCATTTGCGGTTGACACAGCTGTCAATGCGATTAAGGGGTAGAGAATGGTTTTTTCACAAGAGAACTTTGAAAAACTTTCTGAGTATATCTACCGAAAGAGTGGTATTTATCTTGA
>JAOZKZ010000069.1 GCA_029935075.1 Campylobacterales bacterium | reverse complement strand
TCTCACATCATCAGAGATATCAGTTGTACTTGTTTTTACATCATCAGAAATATCAACTGTACTTGTTTTTACATCATCAGATACTTTTACAGTACTTGTTTTTAAATCATCAGAGATATCAGTCGTACTAGTTTTTACATCATCAGAGATATCAGTTGTACTTGTTTTAAGATCATCAGAGATATCAGTAGTACTTACTTTTATATCATCAGAAACTTCAACGATACTATCTTTGAAATCTTTTGTTGCAATTGTTGAACTGTCTTTTAAGTCAGTTGAAACATTTGTAATAGAATCTTTTGAACTCTCTGCAAGCTCAACCGTACTATCCCTTGCATCTTTAGAGATGTCAGTAATAGTCTTTTCAGAACTTCTAACGGTCTCAATTTGACTCGTTTTAAGATCATCAGATACTTTAACTGTAGAATCTTTTGCATCTTTACTTACATTCGAAACTGTTCTCTCAGCACTTTTACTGGTCTCAACAGCACCATCTTTCATCTCTTTTACACTATCACGTGCATCCTTACTCATTGAAGTCACTGCGTCCTTCATGTCCGTAAACATATCCCCAAAACTAAAATCCGCAGATACCGGGCTTACTAATGCTATTGCTAGTGTACTAGCTAAAACTATTCTTTTCATAAAAAAGAACCTCCTTGTATAAATTTTTGTTATGTGAAATTCTAGCAACACTTGCCTAAATAGAAACTTAAATTATCACTTTTACTTATAAAATGAAAATTTTAATTATAATCTTTCTTGATTTGTTACGAAGAATCTGCTAAAATGTCTACTATATTTACTTATAAGGAAAAATAATGAAAAAAGCTTTTATCGCACTTACTATTTCATCATCAATTTTGATGGCATCATATACGCAAGAGGATAGAATTAAAGATATGCAAATTATGGCAGAAGCAATGCAAGATATTCAAAATGGATTCTTTTATAATAACTTTGACATGATCAAAAGTGGTGGAATTGTACTAGCTGATACGATTATGAGAGTTGAACCTCCATTAGAAGAGGTAGAAGAGAAAGATGTTATGACTCGCTTTTTAAACAATAAAGTAAAAATGACAAATACCACAAAAAAGAAGATAAAAAAGAAAACTCAAACCATGATAGAGCGTTTTCGTGATGGCGACCCGACTCAAGCACTTCAAAATTTTACAAAAATCACCAAAGAGTGTATGAAATGTCACACACAACTTAGAAAATGGTAATCATTAAAAAATCTCTTTTTCTTATAGGACTATTATCTTTACCAATATTGGCTGAAGACATTGTCCTACCTGGTACGGTTATCTCAAATGGTCAAAAGATGATTGGAAGCCGTTACATGGGATACATCAAACATGTTTATGTAAAGCTTGGTGATAAAGTCAAAAGAGAAGATGATCTCTACGAAATGGAATCCGCTGAATTTGACATCATGAAGAGTCAAGCTGATCTGATGCTTGAACAATCCCAAGTAGTTTTAGAATTTTGGCGAAAGCGTATCAAGCGTATTAATGAAAAAAAAGACAAAATCAAAAAAAACAAGATGAGTAAAATGGTTCAAATTGATTTTGATGATCTTGAAGCACAAGCAGAAAATGTAAAAGCAATGATAGAGACTATGCAAGTCATGGTTGAAGAAGCTTCAATCAAGGCAAAACAGATGGCAACGGTTTATAACTACATCAAAATGAAAGCACCTGCTGATGGTGTCATTGTTCAAAAGAACATAAAAGTTGGTGATATGGTCATGCCAGGTATGCTTACTATTATGATGGTAGATACTGAGGACTTAACTATTGATATATCTATCTCTGAGAGTACGCTAAAGGTTGCAAAAGTAGGAATGAAGGTTAGAGTACTCATACCATCACTAGAGTATGAAACAGGCGGTATCATAGATGCAATCATACCAGATGCAAATCCTATGACTCACCGTATCCGAATGCGTGTCTCTTTTGATAAAAAAGATGAAAATATTTTTCCGGGGATGTACGCAAAAGTGATATTAGAAAATGTAAATATGGGGATGAGACCACTAAAGTTAGACAGATAAGGGTTTTAAAACCCTTATCACAAACTTATATTGATTTAGTATTAAACATCAATACAGGAACAAATATAAGCGAAACTGCCACAGCTGCAACTGTACCAGAAATCAAAGCCACGCCAAGACCACCAAATACAGGATCAGTAGCCAAAAGTGCAGAACCAAGTATGATAGCAACAGCTGTCAAGATAATTGGAGTCGCACGAGTAGCAGTAGCTACAGCAATTGCTTTTCGCTTTTCCATACCTTTTTCTTCTATAAGTGCTTTTGCAAAATCTATCAAAAGAAGTGAGTTCCTTGAACTAATTCCCATAAGTGCAATAAATCCAATCAAAGATGTTGCAGTTAAAAAGAAAGTCTCTGAAGTAAACCAGTTGGCAACCCAGTGACCTATAAAAACACCAATGATGGATAAAAAACTACCTCCAAGTATAATTCCACTAATTGCAAAACTTTTATAATAGATAACCAGCAACAAAAAGATAAGAATCAAAGCTGCGATAAAAGCACCACCCAAATCTCTAAAAGTATCAAGAGAAACTTTCATCTCTCCATCCCAACGAAGTAGAAACTTTTCTCCACTTTTTTTATCTACCAAGTTCAAATCAAACATATAAGTCGTCATACCAGCTTTTGTAATGTTATAATCTTCTGCAAACACTTCCATCATAGTATCTCTTGCTTCAAGCAATGGATAGAGTTGACTTACCATATCCGTCTCAGCTAGTACATTTGCCATTTTTCTCAAATTTTTTGAAAAAATTGTTGGTGCATTTTGAACACCTTTTACTGTTACTAACTCATTCACTGGAACCATCATACCTTTTTGATTCATCAAACGAAGAGCAGATAATTTTGCTTCAAGTGCCTCTTTGTCAAAAATTTCAAGCTCTTTTGTCTCATCACTTAACACTAAAAATATTGGTATCTGATCTGGAGAATTTTGTGAATTTTTAACAGCAACAGACATACCCTCAAATGCTAAATAAAGTATATTATTTAACTGTTCAAGAGAAACAGCAGAACGGCTTATCTTTTCAGCATCTGCAATGAGTTCATATTTGGTATACATCTCATCTTGCATGATATCAATATCCACCAAACCATCAGTCTCTCTTAAAATTTTAGCAACTTTTTCGGACATACCACGAATTGATTTTTCATTCTCTCCAAATACTTCAACAACAATTGATGCTAAGGTTGGAGGACCAGCAGGTTGTTCAATCATCTTGATACTTGTATCTTTTTGAAGCATACATTTACCATGTATTATAGGTCGAAGACGCTGAACCATCAAAAATGAAGCTTCATCACGACCATGTTTATCCGTCAAATTCACTACAATTTCAGCAGCACTTTCACCCTGTTTTAAAGTAGAACCTTTAACAAGTCCAGCATAATCCAGCGGAGAACCTTGTCCTAAAAACACTTCTACATTCATAACGGCTTCTTCTTGCCTTAAAATATCTAAGATACAATTTGTAACAGACTTTGTCTCAAACATAGAACTTCCAGATGGAGTATCCACATAGATAGAATAAGTGTTTGTACTTTTCCCCGGTAACATTCTTGCTTTGACCATTTTTGCAGGCAACATCAAGATAGATAATCCTAGTGCGACAAGTGTCAATACTATTACCATTGTTCTTTTAAAACCACTTCCATTAACGCTATATATAAAGTTTTCTAGCCACTTCATGATTGTTTATCCTCTAATTTATCTTTTTGAAAATGGTGTGCATGATGATGTGCAGTTGGTTTTTTTAACATAATATTTGCCATATACGGCGTAAAGATATAGGCTACAACCAATGAAGCAAAAAGTGCTACTGGAACATTATAAGGTATCGGTTTCATAAACTCACCCATCATACCACCAACAAAAGCCATCGGAACCATAGTCAATATAATCGCCAAAGTTGCGATATTTGTAGGTGCTCCAATCTCATCAGTTGCACTTATCATAATTTCATCTTTTGCTCTATCAACTGCTGTATGGTCATGCATATGCCTATGGATATTTTCAATAACTATAATTGCAGCATCCACCAAAAGTCCAAGACTTAGTAAAAATGCAAATAGCGTAATACGATTTATCGTCTGTCCAGTAAGGTAAGCTATAAAAAGCGTAATTGCCAAAATAGCAGGAACTGTAAAAGTAACAATTAACGATTCTCTCCAACCAAGTGCCAATGCCAAAACAATTGCAATGATAACAATCGTAATCATAAGGTGATGAACCAATTCATTAACCGCTTCATCAGCTCTCTCTCCATAGTTTCGTGTAACCATGTAACCTATACCAGCTGCATTTAACTCTTCTTCAAATGTCGTTAACTTTTCAACAGCAGCATGTGCCACATTTACCGCATTTGTCCCTTTTAGCTTTGAGACAGTCAGTGTAATTTGCTCTTTTGTTGTGGAGAACTTATCTCCCTCTCTATACATAATTTCTGCAGATTTATAATTTTGAACATCATAAGTTTTTTCAACACTTGCTACATCTTTCAGATATATAGGCGAGTTCATGTACGAAGCCACAATAACATTTCCAACATCTTCAATACTGTTAATCGCGTTTTTAATACCAAAAATCATAATCTTTCCGCCAATAACACTATTTTTAACATCAGGAACATTAACCGCCAATGATTTCAGAGCATTCATGATTTGCCCCAGTGAGAGATGATAGCCAGAGAGTTTATAAAGATCGACTTTTACACTATACTGCTCTTTATGCTCACCTTTGAGTGTAGTTTTTGAAACATTTTCAATTTCATTAAAACCTTGTTGAATATCACGAACTTTTTTAAAGAGATCAACACGGTCAAGCTTTGAGGAGTCTTTGAGATAAAAAGCTACAGTTACGATAGGAACATCGATATCGATATCAAAAGGTTTGATAAGTGGTTGCATAGCACCTTTTGGCATAAGTTCCATATTTTGCATCACTTTATCATAAAGTTTTAGATTTGAATCTTCTCTATTTTCACCAATCTTATACATGACATTGATGATACCAGCATTGTTTGTAGCCACACCATAGATATGTTCAACTCCTGAAATTTCACGAAGTTTTCGTTCCAATGGCTTGACTATAATATTGTCAATTTCACTAGGCGTTGCCCCAGGAAGTGGAACGATAACCGTACCACCACTAATTGCAATTTGAGGATCTTCTTCTCTTGGCATAACTACCAATGATAGATATCCTATCGCCAACAAAAACACCGCTAAAATTGGTGTTAACGGATTATAGATAAATGTCTTAGCTAATTTTCCCGCATAATCCGTAACTTTGATATGCGAAACATCTTTTTCTTCCATAAAGAGCCCTTTTTATTTGAATGAAATTTTTGAATATAATCCCGGATAAATCATCTTACCCTGTGTATCAAAACTAATTTTTACTTTAAATGAATGCGTCATAGGATTTGCCCCAGGAATAATTGAAGCAATTTTACCAACACCTTTAAGATCAGCTGATGGGATAGAGACATCTACCTCTTTTCCAATTTTGATATATTTTAAATTTTTCTCCGAAACTTCAGTTACAATTTTAAGACGGCTCAAATCTGTCAAAACAATAGCCGGCATACCAGGCATCGCCATCTCACCTTCATTGATATTTTTTTGAACAATTACTCCATCATTTGGAGCTTTAACTCTTAAATAGTTGTATTGATTTTCAACCTCTTTTAGTCTTGCTTTTGCCTGTGCAACTTGTTTTCTTGCAACCTTAATCATATCTCTAAGATTCTTTTCACCAAGTTCTAAATTTTCAAGTTGAAATTTTGAGACAATATCTTTTGCATAAAGTCTTCTATTTCTTTCAAGGTTTAGAAGCATGTTATTGTGTTGATTTTGATACATTTGAAGGGAAAGTATAGCTTGCTGTATTGCTAATTCAACTTGTGATTTTGCACTATCAATCTCTTTTGAATCAATTACATAAAGTAATTTACCTTTTTTTACGCGATCACCTTCAGCTACATTTACCTCTGTGATAAATCCCATGTATCTACTTGTAAGCATTTTTTTATTGTCTGATACTACAGTACCAGCCAACTCAAACTGTGCCGCATTAAGATATCCGACTACTAATAACATTAAAACTATAATTTTTTTCACAACTTTTCCTTAGTACGCTAATTTATAAATTTGTAATATTTTTTCATTTCTACGATTTTGAAGTTCAAGTAACTTCAGCAACTTCTCAATTTGTAGAGATTGTTTAATTACAACATCATTGATAGACGAAAGTCCCTCTTTATATCTCTCTTGATACGCTTGATAGATTTCATCCATAAGCTCAATCTCTTTTTTAATACTATCAATTTGATTGTCAAGATTTTTAATCTCTGTGTTAATCTTTTTATACTGAAGTGAGATACCTTTTTTAGCAAGCTCAATTTGTTTTTTAACTTTAAGTCGTTTAATCTTCTCTTGCTCTACTTTTGCACTATCAATTCCACCATTAAATATATTAATTTTTGCCTGCACACCAACTGTATACCTATCGTGCTCACTAAAATCATTTAAAAACTTATCATCACTACTACCATACTCAGCAAATGCACCAATTTCTGGTTTATAAGAAGCTTTTGAAACATCAACCATGTTAGATTGGATTTTTAAACCCAACTCTGCTTTTTGAATATCTCTATTTCTTTTAAGTATATTTTCTAATGGTATTTCACAATCAAAAGTATTTAGAGAAATTTTCTTTATCGATTTTACTTCATTATTTAATAAAAAACCTAAAAATTGATATGAAAGGTCTTTATTCGCTTGTGATTGAAAAAGCATCCGCTCAACATTTGAAAGTTTTGATTCAACCTCTAAAAGATCCGTTTTTCTAGCATAACCCTCTTCACGCATTGATATAGTTGCATCTTTTAATTTATCAATATTATTTTTAATAGTTGTTAAATCTTTTTCAAATTGATATAAAAGTGAAATATCATAATAAGTTTTTCGCACTTCATATTTTTTCTGTGCTTCAACTTTTTGTTTATCAAGTCTACTCATTTTCACCATTTTTCCAGCGATATCTCGATACTTTGAGAGTTTTCCACCAGTATATAATGGAATCATATACATCAGTTTTGCATCAAAATGATTTCTGTCCTCTGGATAGTTCAAATCTTTAGGCGTTGTACTTAAAAGCTGACCACTCATTTGTGAATCACCCATCATCTGTGCAAATGCCCCAAAATCTCCATCAGAGTTTCCGATAGCTTGCCCTACTCCTCCTAAAAATTCACTAAAACCAAAATCACCAAAATTTGCTTCTCTGCTTTGAAGTTTAAATCCAAAAACATTTCCCGCATCATTTGACCGCAGCCCCATAAGCTCTGCATCTAACTTACCATAAGAGTAACCCTTAGCAACTTTTACACCAAGCTTTGCAACATCTCTATCAAACTCAGCAATATTAATCTCTAAATTGTCTTTTTGAACAATATCAAGTGCCTCTTGCAAAGTTAAATTTTCATAGGTTGTATTGCTATCTGCAAAGAGAACAGAACTAACAAACAACATAAACCCTAAAAGAATTTTTTTCAATTAAATCTCCCAATTCGTAATTGTTGCGATTCTACACAATTGCTACTTATAACTATATTAATAATTTATTTTCTTAATATAAGTATAAGTTATAATGTTGCGTAGGATACTTTATTACAATTCTCTATTGATTCAAGTTCTTTTAAAACATCCTTACTAATCGCTTCATCAACAAGAACAACAGCAAATGCATCCCCATGTTTTGCCCGTCCTAGTCTAAAATCTGCAATATTGATATTATGCTCTGCCAATGTTTTAGTAATGTTTGCTATAACACCTGGCTTATCACTATTTGAGATAAATATCATTCTTCCTTTTGGTTTAAAATCAAGCTTAATGTTATTAACATGTACAATTTTCTCAATCCCATCATCAAAAACAGTACCACCAATAAGAATACTCTCTTTGTCAGTTGTTAATGCAATTTCAATTTTATTTTTATATTCACTAAAATTTCCAGCTTTTAGAGTTTGTAAATCTATAGCCTTATCCCGAGCAACAAAATCAGCATTTACATAATTTATCTTTTCCCCCATAGAGCCTTTTAATGAACCAACCAATGCAAATGTAAGCAAAGTTTCAAGATGCTCAGCTACCTCTCCCTCAGCAATTACTTTCAAAGATTTTATATTACCAATATTAATTTGTGCAGCTAAAAACCCTATCTTTTGAGAAAGCTCTAAATATGGTTTCATAAAAGAAGGCATTTCGCTCTCTTTATATGCTAAGTTTAGTGCATTTGGATAACTAATTCCCCTTGCTGCACATATAGCTTGTTCAGCAGCTTCGGTTGCAATTTTCTCTTGTGATTCATGTGTGTTTGCACCAAGATGTGGAGTAACTGAGATATTTTCAAGATCTAGTAGCTTATGATCAGTTGCTGGCTCTTTTGTAAAAACATCAATTCCCGCAAATGCAATTTTTCCACTTTTCAAACCATCATAGAGTGCATCTTCGTTATAAAGTCCACCTCTTGCACAGTTTATAAGTCTTACACCATCTTTCATCTTAGCAATCTCTTCGCTACCAATCATATCAATAGTCTCAGGATTTTTAGGTGTGTGAATTGTGATAAAATCACAAGCTAAGATATCATCAAAACTAGAAGTATAAGCCACTCCACTCTCTAATGCACGAGAAGGATCGATATAAGGGTCATAAGCTATAACTTCCATCTCAAAGGCTAATGCACGTTTGGCTACACGACTTCCAATATTTCCAAAACCAATAACTCCTAGTTTTTTACCTTTTAGTTCTATTCCGTACCACTTCTCTCTTTTCCATACACGATCAATTTTTAGATGATTATTTGCATTTGGAAAACTTCTTGCACTAGAAATTAGATGAGCCATAGTAAGTTCAACTGCCGCGATAGTGTTTGCAGTCGGTACATTCATAACAACGATGCCTTTTTTACTGCAACCCTCTATATCCACATTATCAACACCCACTCCAGCTCTCACTATTGAAGTTAAATTTGTTGCAGCATCTATAAACTTTTGATCTACATCAGTTGAACTTCGAGTAATCGCAACATCATAATCCCCTACTATTTCAAGTAATTTATCTTTTGGTTCGTGTGAAGCATCAATAAACTCAATGTCAGTACAAGCCTTTAATAATTTCAATCCACTCTCATGTATCGAATCACACACTATAATCTTTTTGATTTGCATTTTATTTCCCTATATTTAACTTAATTGAACCATCATAGTTTATTTCAATAAACATGACAAATAAGATAATTCAATTAAATTCAATATGAAACTTTTGAGTAGGATAGAGATACTCTTTTTGATTTTTTTCTCTGGAGAGTCTTTGAATCCAGCTATCATCGTAGTTTTGCACTTTCATTGCAGATTGTAACGAATTTGTATCGCTATCTGTAATGGAAATGCTTGTTTTTGACATCTCTGCTGTAGTTGTTAACTTAAAAACAAGTGCTAACATAAGTACTACAGCAGCACTTAAAGTCATGAAAATAAGATAAAGATATCCTCTTTTCATAAACTTTTACTAACCTTTTAACTGATCTTTTAATACATCACCCAATGTTGATCGCTCATCATTGTTATACTCATCTAATTGTGCTTTTTCTCTTGCTCTTGCTACTCTTTTAACAGAAAGTCTAATTCTATTTTTATCAGTATCAATAAATGAAATTGCAGCTTCAATCTCTTCACCAATCTCTAGATCATCCGCTTTTTTCTCACCAAGATCTTCATGACGAATCAATGCATCTACACCATCTTCTAACTCAACAAAAATACCAAACTCTTTTTTGTCACGAATTTTTGCCATAACAATATCGCCATTTTTATGAGTTTTAGCAAAAACATCAATTGGACTCTCTTCAAGATCTTTCTTACTTAAAGAAATTTTCTCTTTTTCATAATCAATTCTAACTATTTTTACTTCTATTTCATCACCCTCTTTGAAAAGATCTCTACATTTTTGTGATCTATCCCAAGATGCATCTTCATTATGAAGTAAGCCTTCTATACTTCCAATTCTTACAAAAGCACCAAAGTTTGTGATAGTTGTTACCTTACCAGTTACAACATTTCCTGTTTTATACTCTTTTATAAAACCTTCAAATGGTTTTGGAAGGATTTGTTTAAGTGAAACACGAAGTTTTTTCTTCTCAAAATCCATCTCAACAATCTCAACATCAATCTCTTGATCAACTTCTAGATAATCTTTTGGATGTTTGATATTTTTATCCCATGAAATTTCAGAAACATGTAAAAAACCTTCTACATCATTTCCAAGATCAACAAATGCACCATAAGGCTCGATATTGCTTACAAGAACTTTTACTGCATCACCAACTTCTAGTTGCTCTGCTAAATCATCCCATGGATCTTCCATCGCAGCTTTTATAGAGAGAGAAAGATGTCTTTTTTCCTCATCATACTTAATCGCTTTAACTTCAACTTCTTCACCCTCTTCATAAATGCTTGAAGGGTTTACTGGACCTTTGTAACTGATTTCACTATAGTGAACCAATCCATC
>JAOZKZ010000236.1 GCA_029935075.1 Campylobacterales bacterium | reverse complement strand
TTTTGAAAAAATATGATATTTCAGGTGTTGCTATCGGAAATGGTACGGGTTCTCGTGAAACCCAAGCTTTTTTTGCTAAGTTAAATAAAGAGCTAGATACACCACTAAAATATACTGTTGTTTCAGAAGCCGGAGCTTCTATCTACTCTGCATCTAAAATTGCAAGCCAAGAGTATCCTGATTTGGATGTGACTATAAGAGGAGCTATTTCTATCGCTCAAAGACTTCGAGACCCGATGGCTGCACTTGTAAAAATAGACCCAAAATCACTAGGAATTGGACAATACCAACATGATGTTGACCAAAAACTTTTAGAGAAAAAACTCCATGAAAATGTTGAGGATTTGGTAAACCGTGTGGGAGTTGATGTCAATTCTGCATCTGCTTCACTTTTGGCATTTGTAGCAGGAGTAGGAGCTAAAACAGCAAACAATATCATAAGCTATCGTGAAGAAAAAGGTTCGATAAAAAGTAAAAGTGAACTTCTAAAAGTCAAAGGTTTAGGACAAAAAGCTTATGAGCAATGTGCAGGTTTTATCAGAATACGAGAGGGTAAAAGTAGTTTTGACAATACAGGAATTCATCCTGAAAGTTATGCTGTAGCTAAAAAACTTGAAAATTATACAGATAAATCAGATATTAAAACTATTGCATCTGAGTTAGATATAGGTATCGAAACTCTCAAAGATATTATAAAAGAGTTAGAAAAGCCAGGATTTGACCCCAGAGATGAACTCCCCACAATCCCATTTCGTGATGATGTTACAGATATAAAAATGTTAAAAGAGGGTTCTATCGTCTCAGGAGTGGTAAGAAATATCGCTGATTTTGGGGCATTTGTTGACATTGGTCTTAAAAATGACGGAATGATTCATATCTCAAAAATGAGCCAAAAAAGAATCTCTCATCCTCTAGAAGTTCTTTCTATAAATCAATACTTACCACAAATAGAAGTGATATCGGTAGATTTGGAAAAAGGAAAAGTAGGACTTAGTTTAACATGATGGAATTTTTTACAGAACTTGAAAGAGTATTACAGTTACAAACGCCCAAAGAGAAGATAGAGCAATTTAAAATATTTTATGAACTTTACCTTGAAGATAAACTCTCATATAACCATGAGCAATCTTCAAAGGTATTTACCCTCCCCTCGTTTGATAACTATTGTAACACCGTAGATGCTAAAACAATGCCAAAAAGAACTGCACTCTCAACCACCCAAGGAAAAGCTTACATGGTGCATGCCATCGCTCATATCGAATACTCAGCAATTGATTTAGCCCTTGACCATGCTTATCGTTTTAAAAACATGCCAAAAGCATTTTATGATGATTGGCTTGAAGTTGCAGATGATGAAATACGACACTTTTTAATGCTTGAACCGTTACTTGTTGAACATGGTTACAAATATGGAGATTTTGGAGTGCACTCATTTTTATTTGATATCTCCATGAAAAGTCTTGACCTTGTAACTCGAATGGCAACAGTTCCTAGATATCTTGAAGCTTCAGGGCTTGACTCAAATCCTAAGATGATTGAGAAACTTGGAAATATTAACGATGATTTTGCCAGAGATATTATCAAAGCTTTGAAAGTGATTTTAGAAGAAGAAGTTGACCATGTTAAAAAAGGTGACTATTGGTTCAAGTGGGCATGTGAAAGAGAAAATATAAATCCTGATGAATACTTTAATATCGTGGAAAAAATCTTACCCGGTGCGAAAAAAACCAAACCTTATGTCAATATCAAAGATAGACAAAAGGCAGGATTTTCCTGTGCTGAAATAAAAGTCATAAGTGATGAGCCTTGTGATTAGGATTTAACAAAGTATTAGTTGCACTTGATTTTTAGCATTTTCATCAAGCTACTCATAAATTTAAAGTATCCAATCAATATGACGATATAAGTGAATAACAAAAAAGGAACTAAATGCTAACAAAATCCATTATACTGCTTATGATTTTTTCTATATCAGTTATTGCTAGAGATATTTCACCACTACACAAAGCAGTCAGTCAGGGAAATTTCAATAAGATAAAAAACTTAGTTGAAAATGGTGCAGATATAGAGCAAGTAGGATACATCCGAACACCTTTAATGAGTGCTGTTCAGCTTAAAAACTTAAAAGTTGTAAAATATCTTATCTCTAAAAAAGCAAATATTAACTATGTTAATAGATTTGGTCATACCCTATTACATGTTGCTGCAATGAGCCCAAACAATAAAATTCTAAAATATATTTTAACATTTAACCTAGATATCAATAAACTAGATTTAAGAGGTGGATCCGTATTAGATCGCAGTATGAGGTATGTGGCATTACAAGACAAAGGTTTGGAAAATATGAAGCTTGTACTAAATCAAAAAAATGGTAATAAACATATCAACCTTATTAGCAATGGCTATACACCACTAATGGTAGCCAATGATAAAAAAGATGTAGTTAAGTTGCTTCTTAAATATGGTGCCGACACAAAGATTACAAATAAAAAAGGGGATACTGCATTATCAATGTTAATGAGTAAAGTATGCAGAAATCATGGTGATGTTGTAGAGTGTGCAACCTTGGACTATAATCCCCAAGCAGATAAAGAGCTTATCGCTCTTTTAAACGGCAAACCAGATATAAAGCCTATCGTTGAACCAAAGATTTATAAAATAGACTCTAAAATATGGGAGTACAAAAAAAAGAAAGACCAAGGCAAGCTAATTAAATTTAAAGAGGCTCATAAATATTGTGAAGATTTAAATATACAAAACATAGAATTTAGACTTCCATCATTTAAAGAAATAAACTCTTTATCTTCTCAAAAAAAAATGATAGGTTTTGTTTTAAATGGAGTGGAAGAATATTATCTAGACCCCAAAAAAACACCGGATATGGAAGCTTGGCACTATTGGTTTGAAGACAAAAAATCAACACCTATGATTTACAGTTTTATAAATAAAAACACTAGATTATCAAATAATTATGATCGTGCACTAGTAAAATGTATCTCAAAATAAATTTATTTCCCTATAAGTATTATAAAGGCTTAACAGTAATCTGCCAATAATCCAGCTTTTAACTCAGTATAAGTCTCAACTCCTACCAACTGCCTAACGATTTCTAGTCCAAAACAGATAGCAGTCCCTGGCCCTCTTGAAGTTGTGATGTTTTGGTCAACTACAACATTTTGTGCATCTGTAAATTTTTCAAGACCTATATCATTCTCATATGATGGATAACATGTGTATCTATCTTTGAGTACGCCAGCCTCATGTAGTGCCATTGGTGCTGCACAGATAGCTGC
>JAOZKZ010000235.1 GCA_029935075.1 Campylobacterales bacterium | reverse complement strand
GTCGGTGGAATTAAAAAATCTGATTTAGTGGTCTTGAAAAAAGGGTGCATTATAGCCCAGTGATAACAGGAAAAATTTTATCTTTGTAACCCAAAGAAATCTCTACTTTATCACCAAATTGAAACACACCAGGATAACTCACTTCAAACTTATCGGTAAGTGCTTTTGGTATGACAAAAGAAAAAGTATCTGCCCCATCCAATATCAACTCAACTTTGACTTCAGTGATATCTATACCCTCAGCACTTATCTTTTTACCATTGATAAGAATCAAAGCTTCATATTTTTTAAATTTGTTTAAATTAACCATTTTTTACCCATTTATTTTTTCCTTAACATAACTTACAATTTAGAACTTTATACATGTGATTATAGGAGGGAAAAGTTTTATAAGTGTTTCATTTTTTAGAAATGCAAATCATAGTAACTTAATTACCACCCTCAAAAGAGGGCAGTAACTTTTTAAAAAATGTTTAAATTCTTATTTGCTGTTTTAAAAGCTCTTGAGCAAATAACATTTCTGGAGCAGGTATACCAACCCAAATCATCTGATCTACGGAAACAGAAGGAACCAAAATATCTCCAACCATAATAGAACCTGCAACAGGCTTAAAGCCATGAGAAACTGACTCCGCAATTACTTGTGGACCAAATCCTCTAATCTCTTTGGTATCATTCACTTTCCCTACCAATTGTGCATATACTGGTGTTTCAAACACAACAGGAGTTAATACACATCCTTGTGTATCACCAAATTTTATACCATGACGAGCTAGTAACTTAAAAATATCTTGACTTAAAACATTCAATAGTTTAGAATTCCCTACAATCTTTTTGATCAATATATCACTAGTCTTTATTGGTACTGGATTATCTTGAACAAGCTCTCTTTCATTTATACGATACTTCTCCAATATATGCAACCATTCAGGATCTATAATACCTTCTATAGGTTCTGGTCTTACAGGAATTTTCACCTTCTCATAATAGTGTGGAACCTTTCCTTTTTTTATCAAATCTTCCATAGCTACTTGTGTTAGCGAAGCATAGGATTTCATCTTCATTTCAGGTACTTCTTCCTTACTCATAGTAAATACCCTCGGCTCAAATATATAACTCATGCCTTTAAGATCAATATCAAAACTATCAAACACTTCTTTTGTTTTTGCACTTAAAGCTTTCATTAACTCTTCATTTTTTGCAATCTGTTTCTTAACTTCATTACTTTTTTCTATATCCCATTTCATCATTGTCTCCTCAATTAAATTTGTTGAAATATGTATTATAAACCGCTCTTTTCTACTAGCATTCCATCTAACATTGTCTTTACTTGTATAAACAATGTCACCTTTTTTGTCTTTTACAACTAGATAGATATCTGGTTTGGAATCACGAAAATCATCTTGAAAATCTTGTTTGTTATAAAAAATTTTAAAACTTCCACTTCTATCTGTGATAGCTTTACCTAAACTATCATCTCGTGATAACCGATCTTTATCTATGGCTTCTACCCCAAGTTCTGGTATACCGTTTCTAGTCTCTATATCAATTACTTGTCCCTCTACAATAAAATTTCTTGGCATCTTTCACCTCCTTTATAAAGTGTTTTATATTTACCAGTTTCTATACAAGTTCAACCTTCCTTGAATTTGCAACCTCACTAAATTTTACTTCAAACAAATTCTCAATCCACCGCTTTCTTAAGTCACATGAAGTGGTATTAAGAATTGTTCCAGTACGCTCGTATGCATTTCCCATACAACCACTTCCACAAAAATTTCTCCATTTACACTCCTTACACGCTTCTATACTTATGGCTCTTGTTATATTCTGTTGTTTAATCTTCTTAATTTTTTGGCCAAGCACCATCTCTTTCAAACTTATTTCTTTAATATTTCCCAAACTATACTCTTCACCAAAATGAAAACATTGACAAGGATATACTTTTCCGTCAGGATCAATCCTAAACTGCGAACCTATCGTACACTTATAGGGTGTGCCAATTTTATGGATATTCATTGAAAAGCAATCGGCAATAAGATCTATATCTCCTTGTAACTCTTTTGATTTTTGTGATATAAGATTCCAAAACCATAGTTTTTCTTCCGTTGATAGGACAAGATCAGCCCATCTACTTTGTGCTCTTCCTGATGGGGAGAGTGGAGGAAATTGGACAACAGGAATCTGTTTATTTACTGCAAACTCTATAATTTCTGCAACTTCTAACAAATTAATCTTCATCGGGGTAAATGCAATCACCAAATCTTTTGCCATTCCCTCATCTATAAGGTTATCAATCCCTTCGAGAGTTTTTTCATAACTATCTTTTCCTCTTACCTGCTCATGTGTCGATTTTATAGCACCGTCTAAACTTATCTGTATTTTGATAGGAAATTTAGAAAGTCGTTTTGCCATTTTTTTATCAATCAATGTTCCATTTGTACCTAGCGAAACAAGTAAACCTAATGAAACTGCATATTCAATAATTTCTAAACAATCATCTCTAGTTAAAGGTTCACCACCACCAATAGCAACAGATATACCACCAACATCTTTTACAGAATCTAATAAAAATTTTATTTCCTCTAAAGAAAGCTCACTTTTACCTTTTTTTCCTGCAGCCAAATAACAATGTTTACATCTTAAATTACACTTTTTTGTAATCTCTAAAGCTATACCTCGAAATGTATTTGGAGTTGGTTGAGTTATAACTCCATCGTATAAAATTTTATTCTTTTTCATCTGTTCTAAAAACAAAGATACTATCCCAGTTGAATAGTTCTTACCAATAATAACTCTAGAAATATCCTCAATATTATTTTTTCCATCACATAATGATAATATCTTTTTGCCATCACCATTGATAAATACCCATGATGGTTTATCAGGATCTAAAACAAAAAAAACAGATTCACTATCTTCTGTATTTATCTGTTCAAAATAGATACTTTCTGACAATTTTGGTATAAAACTATTTTCCATAACTATAAACCTCCTCTTTTCTTAGAGTGCACTACTTATTTACATAGATAAGTATAGAAGGAAAAAGTTTTATAAGTGTTTCATTTTTTAAACACAATTAAATTAAATTTTTTCACCAACCTATTTCAAGTTTATTGAATCACTTTTTTCACTTCAAATGAGAGTTCTAATTCAATATTTTCTTTACAATACGGACATTTCATATTGCTTATAACTCTTTTATAATCATTAACACGCTGATATAACTCTTGCAAATAGTTAGTCAGTCCTGAAAAATCAAATTTTCAAAGTCCATCATGGCAGACTATGTCAAA
>JAOZKZ010000234.1 GCA_029935075.1 Campylobacterales bacterium | reverse complement strand
GCTTCATTACATTATTTTAATTGGAAGAGAATATGAAGATACTTATAGTAGAAAACGAACTTTATTTAGCACAAAGCATTTCAGCAAAGCTCACAGAGATGGGTCATGTATGCGAAAGTGCATCATCTGTTAAAGATGCACTAAAAGAGGAAGAATTTGACGCAATACTGCTCTCAACAAATATATCTGGACAAAACTTTTATCCAGTTATCGAACATTATAAAAACTCAATAGTGATACTAATGGTCTCATATGTAAGCAATGATACCGTTTCAGGTCCTTTAAAAGCAGGTGCAAATGACTATATCGTAAAACCTTTTATGATTGAAGAGTTGGTTCGAAAATTAGACCATCTTCAAGATTATATTGTTTTCAAAAAAGAGAACGCTACCTATAAAAGTTATATCGACCATGTATTAAAACAAAATTCTCAACATAAGATAACAAATAAAAGCATACTTCCACTTGTCATCAAATCGACTTATCAAAAAGTAGCAGATGCCATTGTTTTTAACTTTGCTAAAGAGTACAATGAATCTTTCTCTTTTATCTCTCTTGATGATTCTGATGCACTACAACAGCTCAAAAAGATACATGAGGGTGAACTTGTCTACCTAATTGACTATCAAAATATAAAAAAGGGTGAAAAAGCCAAAATTTTATCACTTATTAAAAACCGTCGTGTTATACTCTCTACAACAGATGTACATGAAGAGTTCGAAGATTTGGAAGTTTTAGAGATAAAAAATGATGATGGTGTTTTTGAAAAAGGTGATATCCTATCAATTGAAAACTATGTAAAATACATTATCACAAAATATCAGACAAAATTTCCTGATACAGAGCTTAGCAAAAAGCTAGGCATTTCAAGAAAAAGCTTATGGGAAAAACGAAAAAAATATGGGATCTCAAAGAAAAAATAGAGAACTTTATTTAGACAGCGAAGCATTAGCGACGCTAAGAATGTGCAAGGAGGGAATTCTCTCTCCTGTTGATAAACTTATGAATGAAAAAACCTCCTGTGAAGTTGACAAAACTTCAAAATACAAAAATCAATACTTTCCTTTCTCCTTTATATTAGCCCCTAGTGGTAGACGCAATGAAGAAGTGCTAAAAGAGATTCAAAAAAACGACATTTTAGATATTATTGTTGAAGATGAGAAGTGTGGTGAACTTATCGTTGAAGAATCTTTCAAAATCGATAAACTAAAACGCGTTGAAATGATATTTTCTACCACAGATACTGGAGTTAAAGGTGTAGCTGATACTATTAATCGATTGGGAAATTATGCCGTAAGTGGTGAAGTTAAGATAAACTCTAACGAAGTTAAACTTCACAAACTTGAGATAATAGACCAAAAAAAGCTTTTAAATGCAAAAAGAACAACCGCCATTATGCTCTCTGCAAAACCATTTCATAGAGCACATGAACGGATGATTCGTATCGCACTAGAAGATTGTGATCTTTTGGTTTTGTTTCTTTTAAGACCGTATAAAAAAGATACTTTCTCTTATGAACTAAGATATAAAACTCTAAAATTTTTTATAGACCACTTTTTACCCAAAAACCGTGTCATAATTGTACCATTTGAAAACACTTATCTTTTTGCAGGAGATGATTCCATCATGTTAGACTCCATAGCTGCAAAAAATTATGGATGTGACACCATATCCATAGGTCAAAACCATGATGGGATTGGTATGTATTATGATATCACTGGTACAAAATCTATAAGTGAATATTTTAAATCATTGGATATAGGTATCAAAATGAATATCGTTAGTGAATTTGCCTACTGCAATGAGTGTAAAACATTAGTGAGCACGCGCTCTTGCCCTCATGGTAGGCATCATCATATATCGTATAATACAGAGCTTATATATGAACTCTTTAAAAGTGGAGTTTTACCACCTGCAGTCCTTGTAAGAAAAGAGATTTCTGCCATTGTTTTAGCACATATTTTTCCAAATAGATTTGAAAAACTTACCGATAAATTTTCAAACTTCTTCCCTGGATCTGGGCTTATAGAAGAAATGAGTGAGGAACAGTTTTATATGCAGATTATGAATCTTCATCAAACGGTATCATTAACATAAAAAGGGCATTATGAGAAGAATTTTTTTAACATTTTTTTATACGGGGCTATTACCTAAAGCACCAGGAACATGGGGCACTATTGCAGGTGCTATTTTAGGTCTTGGAATCCTCCAATATTTAGGTCTGGAAACACTATTTCTTGGCATGGTTTTAATTACGATTATTGCGATAAAAGAGATAGATAAAGAGGAGAAAGAGTCAGGAATTCACGATGCTAGTGAAATAGTCATTGATGAAGTTGCTGGTATTTGGCTTGCGATGGCTATGAGTGGTGCTACCATGACACAAATCATCTTAAGTGTGCTATTTTTTAGACTTTTTGATATCTGGAAGCCCTCAATTATTGGACGAATTGACCGTGAAGTAGAAGGTGGTTTAGGTGTTATGGGAGATGATATCGTTGCAGGTATATTTGCAGGTATTGCTTCTGCTGGAGTTTATCAAGCTTTGGGATATTTTAACTAGGTTTTACTACACATCTGCTACACACTATTTTGTTATGATATCGCAAAGGGAAAATGATGAAAATACTCCTTCTTGAAGATGATCCGATACTCTCCGATATCATATATGACCATTTAAATGATTATGGTTATAAAGTGACACTATGCACAGATGGAGAAGAGGCACTAGAACAAATTGATGAAAAAAACTTTGATCTTTTTCTTTTTGATATCAATGTTCCAATGAAAAGTGGTATAGAGGTTTTAAAAACTGCAAGAAGTTATCATAAGAACACCCCTACTATTTTTATCACCGCATATCAAGATATCGACCATCTCAAAAATGGTTTTATTGCGGGTTGTGATGACTATATTAAAAAACCATTTGAGCTTGAAGAGTTAGACCAAAGAATTGAAAACATCAAAAGAAAATTCAATATTGAAACTGATCAAAGTGTTGAAATTGATGAAGCGTTATTTTTTAATTATGATAAACATACAATTACAAAAGGTAACACTTTTCATAAACTCTCACTTAAAGAGTGTCAAATCCTCAACTACTTTGTTAACAATCAAAAACGCCTCATCTCAAATGAAGAGCTGATGCAAAATATTTGGGAATTTGATGATATGCCTAGTGATGCAACGCTGAGAGTCTACATCAAAAATCTTCGGATTATCTTGGGAGCGGAAAAGATTCAAACCATTCGGGGATTAGGATACAGCTTTGAATAAAGCAGAAAAACAAGCTCTGTGGAGTTTTATCCTTAT
>JAOZKZ010000233.1 GCA_029935075.1 Campylobacterales bacterium | reverse complement strand
AACAATGTTTTACAACTCAAACTTCAAAATGCAGGTGAAGAGTTTGCCCGTTTTGGTATCAATAGCACCATAGGATTGTTAGGGCTTTTTGATGTAGCGAAGTCGGAATTTAATCTGAAAGCCCATCAAGAAGACTTTGGTCAAACCCTTGGGCATTATGGTGTGGGAAGTGGTTTTCATGTGGTTTTACCATTTTTGGGACCTTCCAATGTGCGTGATGCAATTAGCCTATTTGTCGATAGTACAGTAGACCCAATTTATGAATTTGATGGTAGGTTTTACAATATCACTAAAAAAGAGTATGAGTCGTTAGCACTCAAATCATATGATATACTTAATGATAGGTCGCTTCATATCGGGGAATATGCAAGTTTGAAGAAGGATGCACTTGTTTTGTATCCATTTTTACGAGATTTATATGAGCAAAGAAGAGTAAAGTTGATAAAGGAGTAGTGATGAAAATTATGAAGATATTTTTACTGGCATGGATGTTGAGTATGCCTCTTTTGGCGATTGAGGAGCAGGCGATTTCATCCACGATGAAACTAAAAATTGATGAAATCACCGAGATTTTAAGACAAAAAAGTATGGATAAAGTACAAAGAGATGAGAAGATTATCAATATAATTGACCCTATATTTGATTTTAATTTGATGGGAAAATTGAGTCTTGGAAAGAGAACATTTAAAGCAATCTCTCCAGCACAAAAAGAGACATTTAACACCCTGTACAATAAAAAAATCCGTGCATCTTATATCGAAAAAATTGACTTATATAGTGATGAAAAAGTCCTAACTAAAAAGATTAAAAAAGTAAAATCACGAATTCATTTACCTGTGATTATCATAAGCAACGGCGAAGAAAATGAGCTTTTATATAAGTTTTATCACTCAAAAAAAGAAGGTTGGTTGGTTTACGATTTAGATGTTTTGGGTGTGAGTTTGGTTCAAACATATCGTCAACAATTTGCGGAAGTTTTGAAAGAGCATGATTTTGATGAACTTTTAAAAAGATTAAAAAACGACTGAGGATAATTGATGCTGCATGCTCTGTATGATAAGGTTGTATTAAAATATCCTCGTTTGATACTGCTGATGGTTTTTATGGTTGTGGGTTTTATAGGTATAAATTCTACTAAACTTCAGATAGATGCATCAGCGGATACGCTTATTTTAGAGCATGACAAGGACTTAAAATACTCTAGAGAAATTCAATCACGATATAGTACCCCTGACTTTTTAGTCATCACTTATACCCCTAAAACTGAACTTCTTTCAGATAAAAGTTTGCAGACTATTGGAACACTTAGTAAAAAACTTGAAGCTTTACCGATGGTTAACTCTGTCACTTCTTTACTTAATGTTCCCCTTTTACAAAGCCCTCCAAAACCAGTCAAAGAGTTATTGGCAAAGATACCCACTATTGAAGGTGGAGAAGTTGATAAAGTTTTGGCGAAAAAAGAGTTTTTACAGAGCCCTCTTTATCAAAACAATCTTGTAAGTGCTGATTTTAAAACAACGGCATTGATGGTCAATCTAAAAGTTGATGAGCTTAAAACTGACAGAGATATCCAAAGAGAGAAAGAGCATCAAAATATTATAGATATTAGGACCATTATGACTGAACACCAAGGAGATGGAGAACTCTTTTTGGGCGGAGTTAGTATGATTGCGGATGATATGATTACTTATGTTCGTGGTGATTTGCTTGTTTATGGCACGACGGTTATACTTCTTATGATTGTTGTTTTGTGGATTGTGTTTCAAGAAGTTCGATTTGTTTTATTACCTATTTTAATCGCTTCTCTTTCGATATTGACCACAACTGGGCTTTTGGGGATGTTTGGTTGGCAAGTTACGGTTATCTCTTCAAACTTTGTCTCTTTGCAGATTATCATTACTATGTCAATTATCATTCACTTGATTGTTCGTTATCGTGAGTTAGTAAAACTTAATCCCAAAGCATCACATAAAAAAGTGATTTTAGATACTGTGCTCTCCATGGCAAAACCTACTTTTTTTGCAGTAATTACAACGATTGCAGGGTTTAGCTCGCTTGTTGTGAGTGATATACTTCCTGTTATAAATCTTGGTTGGATGATGAGTGCAGGGATTGCATTATCTCTTTTAATTGCATTTTTAGTTTTTCCAACTGTTATGATTTTGCTTCCTAAACATAAGCCACATACCGCTTTTGAACAGAAGTTTACATTGATTAAACTTTATGCTGATATCGCTCAAAATTATGGGAAAAGCATATTTTTTGTAAGTTTTATCGTGGCAATTTTCTCTATAACTGGGGGGCTTAGATTGATGGTTGAAAATAGTTTTATTGACTATTTTAAAACATCAACTCCTATCTATCAAGGGATGAAAATTATCGACCAAAAACTAGGGGGTACTACACCGCTGGATGTGATTTATGATTTTGATACGGAGACTATTGTTGAGGAAAAAGTAGAAGTTGCTGATGATGAGTTTGATGACTTTGAAGATGAATTTTCCCAGACTGAAGATGAGGCAAAGTATTGGTTTACACCGGGGAAAATGCAAAAGGTTCAAGAGATTCACAACTATCTAAAAAGTTTGCCAGAAGTGGGTAATATCCAATCTTTGAGTACGATGCTAGAAGTGGGTAAAGTGTTAAATAGTGGAAAAGAGTTAGACAATTTTGAACTAGCACTTTTATATAATGAACTCCCAAAAGAGTTTAAAAAAAGCCTCTTTAACCCTTATGTGAGTATCAAAGATAATCAAGTTCGATTTGCTATGAGGATTATCGATTCGGATAAAAATTTACGCAGAAATGAGTTTATAAAAAAAATAAAACTTAACTTAGGCGAGATGCAAACTATAAAGAGTGAAAACATTCATCTTTCAAACTTGATGGTTTTGTATAACAACATGCTTCAAAGCCTTTTTAACTCTCAAATCAAAACACTTGGTATCATGGTTTCAGCTTTGACTTTGATGTTTTTCTTTCTGTTTAAGTCTGTAAAATTGGCATTTATCGCTATGGTTGCCAACATCATCCCCATCGCCACAGTTTTTGGTTTGATGGGTTGGGCAAATATTCCACTTGATATGATGACGATAACCATTGCAGCAATTAGTATAGGAATAGGGGTAGATGATACGATTCATTATATTCATAGATTTGGTATAGAAATTAAAAAAGATGGTAATTATACTGCGGCACTGCAACGCTCTCATGAGAGTATTGGATATGCGATGTACTATACGACATTTGCTATCATGATCGGTTTTGTTGTATTGGTGCTTTCAAACTTTTTGCCAACGATTTATTTTGGTTT
>JAOZKZ010000005.1 GCA_029935075.1 Campylobacterales bacterium | reverse complement strand
TTTTCAAGCCAAATAAACTTAAAGAAAATTTTAATGTCTCCCAAACTATAAAAAACACGATAGAGCTTATAGAAGCAAGTTACAAAAATAACAATATTGAACTACAAATTGATTTAGATGAAAATATAGAGTTGCAAGGCTACCCAAGTGAATTTTCGCAAGTAGTATTAAATATTATCTCAAATGCTAAAGATGCACTGATAGAGCATAAAGAGAGTGATAGAGTGATTAAAATCATATCTTATCGCCAAGATGAACAGATAGTTATCACAATAGAAGATAATGCAGGAGGAATTCCTAAAGATATTATCAATAAAATCTTTGATCCTTATTTTTCAACAAAAGAGGAAGGTAAAGGAACGGGTATAGGCTTGTACATGAGTAAGACTATTGTCGAGACAAATATGGGTGGTGTTTTATCGGTTACAAATGAAAATAGTGGGGCACTTTTTAAAATAGTTTTAAAAAGTGAAAGAAAATAATCAAAAAAAATCACAATATAAAAAGAAATTTGATAGCAGTTGTTTTAATTATTTTGATACTTTTTGGGGCTATAATCACATTTTATCAGTATAAAATAGTTCAAAATGATTTTAAAGAAAATATTGAAAGACTTGATATAAATGTTCACAATACCTTTGATGTTTTTTTAAATCAAATTAAAAAAGAGATATCCATGAAGACGGATGCTATTTTAAAAGTTGATAAATTATCTGAAGCTTTTGCTTTAAAAGATAGAGAGACTCTTTTAAAGCAAGTTACACCTTTTTATAAAAGAATGTCTGAACAAAATCCATATCTAAAGATTATGACTTTTAGATTGGTAGATGGAAGCACATTTTTAAGAGTCCATAAACCCTCCATGTTTGGAGATACTTTAAATAAAAAGAGAAAGATTATTATAGATACTAATAGGCTGAAAAAACGACATTATGGTTTTGAAGTTGGAAAGCTTAAAATGACTTATAGAATTGTTACTCCAATTTTTTATAAAAATGAGCATGTTGGATTGGTCGAAATAGGAATTGAACCTGAGTACATCACTGATAAATTAGATAAATTGTTTAAAATCAAAGAGGCTCTTTTGGTAAAAAAAGATGCGATAGATATATCACTAAATAGAGTGGAAAATAGAGCTATCTCAAATTTTGTCTTAGCAAGAGGGGATAAACTCTTTAGAAATCATCTAAAAGATATTACTTTAGAGCAAGATGTAACGATAACTACAGCTGAGAACAAAAATTATATTATAGATAGTGATTTAAATTTATATGACCATAAAGATAAAGTAGCTGCTAAATTACTGCTGGCATATGATATAGACAATTACTTACATGGTGTAGATACTATTATAAAAAACATGATTGTACGTATGTTCATACTCATGTTTATATTGATTTTTGTTTTAAACTATTTTATAAATTATTTTACAAGTCAGATGAACAGACTCAATGAGAATTTAACGCTAAAAACTGAAGAATTAAAAACTGTAAATGAGATGCTAGAGCAGAGAGTTATAGCAGAAGTTGAAAAAAATAGACAAAAAGATAAGCAATTGCTAGACTCAAAACTTGAGCAAATGGGGGAGATGATAAGTATGATAGCACACCAGTGGAGACAGCCACTCAATGCCCTTGGTCTTATCTTGCAAAACATCCATATTGAACATCAGATGGACATGTTAGATGAAGCGTCCATTCAACGTTCAGTTGATAAGGGTAAAAATCTTACCCAGACAATGTCTAAAACTATTGATGATTTCAGAAACTTCTTTAAACCAAATAAGAGAAAAGAGAAGTTTGAAATATCTGATGTAATTGAAAATACAATTGATATCATAGGGGCTAGCTATGAAGATGCCAATATCACTTTAGAGATAAATTTGGATGATAGCCTTGCTCTGGATAGTTATTCTGGTGAGTTTTCACAAGTGATATTAAACTTATTGTCCAATGCAAAAGATGCACTTGTTGAACATAAACAGCGTGATAGAAAAGTTAAAATTTCATCTTTTTCCAAAGATGGGCAAGCAATTATTACCGTACAAGATAATGCGGGAGGTATTCCCAAAGATATTATCAATAAAATTTTTAATCCCTATTTTACAACCAAAGAAGAGGGTAAAGGTACAGGTATCGGACTCTACATGAGTAAGGTGATTATAGATACAAATATGGATGGAAAACTTAGTGTCAATAATCATAAAAATGGTGCAGTGTTTACAATAGAGTTAACGGATAGACTATGTTAAAAACTTTAAGATCATTTGATTACCATAGAGAACTTATCGAAACAGTACTAAGGCTTAAAGCAGGACCAATAGGGGCAAATTTACTGTCTCCCCTATTTATCTTTTTTATTCTCAAAGATTTTGTACCTAATTATATGCTCTATATTTGGTTCTTTGCCCAAATGATTGTTTATGTTTTTCGTCAATTTATTGCCCAAAAAGCTTTAAAAATTTTATATATTGCTGATAAAAATAGGGTAAATAAACTACTGAAATATTATCTTTTTGCAATTTTTGCTAATGCTTTTTTATTGGGAATTTCTAGTATATTTGCTATTTTATATGCCCAAGAGTTACAACTATTTATCTTAGTAGCACTTATATTTGCTTTGGCAACTGGGGCTATATCTACATTGACACCAGTCTATCATGCAGTTTTCATATTTATTACCGTGATTGTATCCATCTTTATTTTTAGTGCATTTGTTCTTGGTGCTTCTTCTACCTATTATCTTGTAGGACTATTTTTGGCTTTTTATCTGATTTTATCACTGCCCTCAGGATATAAGGTCTATAGCACACTTAATAATAGTATCCAGCAAAGAGAAGAAATTAAAGAGTTAAATCAATCATTAGAAGAAAAAATTCAGATCCGAACCCATGAGTTGTCAGAAAAATCACATCAACTTGAAGAGTTAAATAAAACACTTGATCAAAGAGTCAAAGATGAGAGTGAAAAACTTCGTCAAAATGAACAACTTCTCATCCAGCAATCTCGTCAAGCTGCCATGGGAGAGATGATAGGAAATATTGCCCATCAATGGAGACAACCACTTAATGCCCTTGGTCTTATACTTCAAAATATACAATTTACCTATCAAATGGATGAGTTGAGTGATGAATTTATGGATAAGTCCGTAACAAAAGGGAAGCTTCTTACCACTTCTATGTCAAAGACCATAGATGATTTTAGGAATTTTTTCAAACCTAACAAACAAAAAGAGGATTTTTTCATTGCTAAAACTATCAAAGATACGATAGAGCTTGTGGAAGCTAGTTATGAAAACAGCAACATAAAGCTGCATACTAATTTTGATGAGTCTATTCAAATCAATGGCTATCCAAGTGAATTTTCACAAGTCATTTTAAATATCCTATCCAACGCAAAAGATGCTCTAGTGGAACATAAAGAGGATAATCGAAATATTTATATCTGTAATTATGAAAAAGATGGAGATGCTGTTATTGAGATTAAAGATAATGCAGGAGGAATCCCGCAAGAGATTATGGGAAAGATTTTTGATCCTTACTTTACTACCAAAGAGGAGGGGAAAGGTACGGGAATTGGACTTTATATGACAAAGACTATTGTTAAACATAACATGGGTGGAAAACTATCCGTTTTTAATGAAGAGGGAGGTGCAAAGTTTACTATCTCATTTGCACTATTGTAGATTAAAGAAAAATCTAAAATGAACGATTTACTACAAAATAATACACACAAGGCTTAAAATGAGTTTGAACCCTTTAAAAGAAGCTATATTACAATTAAAAACGATTACTATACTTTATGTAGAAGATGAGATGTCTGCTAGAGAAGAGATTGCTTATTTTTTAGAGAATAAAGTTTATAAATTGCATCAGGCGAAAGATGGTGCTGAAGGTTTAGCACTCTTTAAAAAATATCAAGATGAGATTGATATCGTTATCACAGATATACAGATGCCAAACATGAATGGTCTTGATATGTCTAGGGATATAAAAGTGCTTAGCCTTGATATGCCAATTGTTGTTACTTCTGCATTCAATGACAGCGAATATCTGTTTAAAGCTATAGAAATTGGCATTAGTCACTATATCACCAAGCCAGTAGACTTAATGCACCTTATTCAGAAAATTGCTCAAATTGCTCAAAATTTAAATTTACAAAAATCGTTGATAAAGACTAAGAAGTCGTTAGAATATTATCAAAAAGCCATTGATGAGCGTATGCTTTTAACCAAGTGTGATAAAAATGGTGTGATTACTTATGTCAATGAGAGATTAAGTGCTATGACAGGTTTTGAAGCTGATGAACTTATTGGTGAGGCTGAGCATAAATTATGGTCTAAATCAGAGATTGATGAAGGCAAATATGCCACACTTTTTACTAAGTTGGAAACTGAGCACTATTTCCATGATGTTATCATGTATAGTACAAAACAAGGGGCTTCACTAGTTGTTGATTTAACTGCGTTTACTATTTTGGATGATATGAATCAAATTGAAGGGTATATCTTTATCAGAAATGATATCACTGAGCTTATCAACTATAGAAAGTTATTAGAGACTCGATTAAATGTTAACAAACAAGATCTTAGAGAGAAGATCCACTTCTTAAGTGAGTATCAAAAGGCACTTGATCTTGGTACTGCACTTTGTCGGATGGATATCAGTGGAAAAATTACTTATGCCAATAAAACATTTATCAATCTTTTAGGTTTTGAGGGAGATGATATTATTGGTGATAACTACTTTAAAGTGTGTGAATTTGGTGAAGGGTCAAATAGTGCACAAATACTAAAGCAAAATGTTCACCAAAAGAAAGTTTATAATGCTTCTGTACTGCACAAATCTATCAAAGGTAAACATATCCATCTAAGTAGTGCTTATATACCAATTTTTGATATTCACAAAGAGGTTATAGAGATTGTCTGTATTCATCACGATCTTACAGAAATTATCGAACTTAACCGCGAAATCCATGATACTCAAAGAGAGCTCATTTACACGCTTGGTGAGGTAACTGAAAATCGCTCAAATGAGACAGGAAATCATGTTAAAAGAGTTGCTGAGTATGCAGCGATATTGGCAAAGTACTCTGGGTATGAGAAAGATGTTGAGGTTATAAAGATTGCTTCTACTATGCATGATATAGGTAAAATCGCGATAGAAGATAGTATCTTGAAAAAGCCTGGAAAATTGACTACTGAAGAGTTTACAAGAATGAAAGAGCACTCTATCATCGGCTATCATATGTTTAAAAACTCAAAAAGACCTATCTTGCAAGCCGCTGCAATAATCGCTAAAGATCACCATGAGAAATGGGATGGAAGTGGTTATCCTGATGGTTTAAAAGCTGAAGATATTCATCCATATGGGCGTATGGTTGCTATCGCTGATGTATTTGATGCATTGGGAAGTGATAGAGTTTATAAAAAAGCTTGGGACTTAGAGAAAATTTTTGCACTTTTAAAAGAGGAACGGGGTAAGCATTTTGATCCACAATTTATTGATGTTTTCTTTGAACACCTTGATAAGTTTTTGGCAATTAGAGAACAGTATACAGATTAATAAGGTAAATCATGAATTTAAAAAATATCGATAAAGCACTTTTTGAAAAATTAACCATACTTTATGTTGAAGATGATGCTTCAACAAGAGAAGAGGTTTCTTTCTTTTTAAAGAGAATGGTTGGGACTTTATATACAGCAGAAAATGGGCAAGAGGGATTTGAGCTTTTTCAAAAACATAAGTTTGATATGGTAATCACTGATATACAGATGCCTATTATGAATGGATTAGATATGGTAAAAGCTATTAGAAAATTGGATACAAAAATACCAGTTGCCGTAACTACAGCCTTTAGTGATACAGATTTTTTAATTAAAGCCATAGAGTGTGGTGTGGATAAATATATCTTAAAACCCATTGACATGATGGAGATGACAGCAGTTATCCAAAAATGCACTAGTTATGGCTACATGGAGCAAAAGATTGAAGAGTTTGATAGCTATTCGAAATTTATTTTGGAACAAAATGCATCTTTTATGTTTACAGTAAGTGATGGTGATCTCGATTATGCAAATACTCATTTAATGGACATGTTTGGCATCCAATCATTTGAAGAGTTATATGACAAGTCACTTTATTTTCTTGAAGAGCATAAACTTTATCAAAAAGAGAACTGGATTCAGTATGTTAAGGGTCATGAAAATAGACATTATACAGTTGCATTGGGTGAAGAAGATAAGAGATATAACTTAACATATAAACATTTTGATGAAATTTCCAAGAGCGTTTTTATCTTTAAAGAGGTAGAACCATTAGCACTAGTGTAACAATTTGTTATAAAAAATAAAAAAGGATTAAGTATATTTAATCTTAAAAAATATAAGTAATTATTTATTTAATTCTATCGATATTATATTATAATTAATAAAATATCGAAAGGAAATTATTATGAAAAATAAATTATATATCGCATCAATCTTGACTTTTACCTTGATTGGTTGTGGCGGAACTATTGATGGTGCTTGTTGTTTTGATGGTACAGGCATTGGCAAAGGTGAAGTACTAACACAAAATCAGAAAATTGTTACTGATATCGATGGAAACACACAGTCAAGTGTTGTTCTAAAGGATGGAGATGGTCAACAAATTTTAAAAGTTGATTTTACCAATGCAAAAGATAGCACAAATCCCGATCAATCTGCTTGTCCAGAAAATGACCCATGTGAGATACAAGTGGTACAAACCTCTGCATGTGATACAAACCTTAATCTTTCAGATTGTGCATTAAATGCGGCAAAAGCTAAAGCTCCTGAGTATAATTCTCTTGAAAAGATGGTAGTGTTTGGTGGTACGATAGAGGTTAGTGAAGTAAATTCTAAAATTGATTCATGTGGTATGAGCGTAGTTATCAATATCCCTAAATGTGGAAAAGAGCTAGTTACTGGAGGTGCTGCGGGATTAAATGAAGGTTTTCTTATGAAAGTATGGATAACCGCTACAAATGCAAGTGGATGTCCAGTTGGAAGATGGGCTGAAGCTAGGGTAATAGACGGAAAAATTGTATTAAATGATTTGACTGGGATTACTCTTCCTGCTACTTTTACACTATTTACTATTGTCAATAGATCAGATAGATTTTCTGGTGCAACTGGCTCTGGTGGAGATAGTATTTAATCTCTTGAAAGTATAGGAGTTTTAACACTCCCTATACTTTCAATATCTAATAATCTTTTAATACCCACTTTGCTATTATCAATCCATGCAACAGATGAAACTTTTACAATCGTTATATCAACAGCGTGCTCTTGGATATCGATATTTTGATGATATAAAAAGTGTGCCTTTTAAAAAAAGTGATCTTAGTGACATGCCTTCAACATTACTAGAATTACAAACTTATCTTAGTGATTGTTCTTTATGCAATCTCTCTAAAAGTCGAAAAAATATTGTATTTGGCGAGGGAAACCCACAAGCAGACATCATGTTTGTGGGTGAAGGTCCTGGAGAGTTAGAGGATGATACTGGAAGAGTTTTTGTAGGGCGTTCAGGTGAGCTTTTGACGCGTATTATTGAGAATGTTCTCAAGCTTAGACGAGAAGATGTTTATATAACAAATATTGTCAAATGCCGTCCTCCTTTAAACCGTGCTCCGAGTGAAGAAGAGGCTCAAAGATGTAAACCATTTTTGATTAAACAAATCGAAATTGTAAAACCAAAGATAATCATCGCTTTAGGAGCAACTAGTTATAGTTATTTGACAGGTGATATGGATGGAAAAATTTCAAAAGTTCGAGGTGAGATGATCAATTTTGGGTCTGCAAAATTGATGCCAACATTTCATCCAAGTTATCTACTGAGAAATCCTTCTGCTAAAAAAGAGGTTATGAGTGACATGTTAAAAGTAAAGGCTATTTTATGAGAATTTTATGGGTATTTTTGATCTTAGGTGTTTTGATACAGGTTCAGGCTAAAAATGGACTTACCAATATGGCTCCTGCTGAGATGATTATGATGGATATTTTTGATGATGAGGATGTAGAGTCAGTTGAAGATTTTACAATGCCACAAAATAGTAGCAAACCAGAGTCTAAAAATCAAAAAACAACGGATCTTTTTATAAAAAGCACTAACACTACTCTTGAAGAGGATGCGGAGCGTATCGAAAGTTATCAAGAGCAAACAAGTATAGATCTCTCCCCCTACACAAACATAAACAAAGGTAATGTAAAAATTGCACTATTGGTACCTAAAAAAGTGATAGGAGCTTATGCCAATTCTGTATCAAATAGTATCATCTCCTATCTGCTGTTTAAAGATACACAGTTTCAGTTTGAGGTTTTTGATAGCAGGGATGAAGAAGAGTCTTCACTTATCCAAAAGCTAGAGGAGATTAGAGCTAAAGGATATCAGTTTGTTATCGCACCATTGACAGCAAAAGGAGCAGAAATCGTTATCAACACAACTCCTGATCTACTTGTTTTTATGCCTACTATAAACAAACATGAGATAGGTGGAGCTGGTGGAAATATTATTTTTGGTGGTATTGATTATAAGAGACAGATTGATGTACTTTTAAATTATGCAAATGATAAAGTTGTACTTTTTAATGATGGCAGCCGTCGTTCTAATGAGTTGGCAGATCACATCAAAGAGCAAGCATTTGAGCGTATTGTCTATGCTAAGGATATTAAAAATATCAAAACAGATTTCTCTGGAGTTATCAAAAGAAATTCTAAATTAAAAAAAGCTTCAATTTTTTTAAATATGCCAATTGTAAAATCTTCGCTGGTCGCTTCTCAACTAACCCAACATGAGGTGAAACCACATGTCTTGCTCTCAACTCAGGTAAATTATAATCCACTTCTTTTAAAATTGACACAGTTTAAAGATCGAGAATTTTTCTATATTGCTAACTCTATTTTTTATATGGATAAAAGACTAAAAGATATAAATCTTCTTTTAGGAAATAGCCCTGATTATAGCTGGATTGATTACTCTGCATCCATCGGTATGGATTATATTTTTGCAAACAATCTTGGGGATATGAGAGTTTTTGAAGAAGATATCTATCAAAACCAGATAGAGTATAAAGTACGAATAGAAAAAGCAGGAAGCTCAAGCTTTGAACCTCTTGGAGATGGTAAGTTTGACTATTAGGGAGTCTATTGATTATTTATAAAATAATTATTGACACCATTTACAATTCCCTCTGCTAAGCTTTTTTGATAAAATGGATTGAAGATTCTATCTGCTTCTATAGGATTTGTGATATAGCCTAATTCCACTAAAACAGCAGGCATTTGTGCTCCTACTAAAACCCAAAATGGTGCTTCTCTGACACCGCCATCTCTGACATCTTTATGCTTTTTACGAACCTTTGTAAGCATCCCTTTTTGAATATCTATAGCAAGTTTATTGGATTGGACGATTTTTGTTTTGTTTAAAAAGCTTAAAAGTGTGTTTTTCGACATGCTATTCATGTTTGTGACTGCTGATCTATTCTCTTTTGCTGCAATTCTTTTTGCTTTTTCAGTTTTTGCTGGGGATAAAAAGAAAGTTTCTATCCCTTTGAGTGTTAGCTTTTGGGCAGAGGGCGATGCATTAACATGGATAGAGATAAAAAGATCAGCTCCTTTTTTGTTAGCAAAATGTGTTCGTTTTGAGAGTTTGATAAATTTGTCACTATCACGAGTAAGGTAGACTTTATAGCCTCTTTTTTTAAGTAGACCTTTAAGGGTTTTTGAGATTTTCAGTACGGCATTTTTCTCTTGGTACTTTTTATAACCTACTGCTCCAGAATCCTTTCCTCCGTGACCTGGATCTATCACTATGATCTTTGAAGTTGCATAGATACTTTTTTGAGGTAATTTTGTTGTTGGTTTTTTTGAAGCTGTTACTATTTTATGAGATATGATTGGAGCTTTTTTGACCCCTTTGGGGTTTTTTTGAACTTCTATAAAAAGTGTACCTTTTCTAATGTAGGCATTTGAGTAAATCTTATTTTTGTCTGTAAGTACCAATCGTACCTTTCCAGCTCTATTTTGTGCGATGGTAGCACTTTTTATGTTCGATAGTGAGAGTTTTGGTGCTTTAAAGTTCAAGTTGGCTTTAAAATCATAAATATCCCTATAATTATTGTTTCGATTTATCTCAAAAAAGAGCATCTTTGATTTGCTTAAAGGCACATCGAATTTTATAATAATTGTGTTATTTTTTTGTTTGATAGAGCGTATTTTAAGAGTTTTATTATTTGGAGTAGCTGTTTTTTTATATTGGGATTTTGGTAAAGTTTTGGGATTTTGTGTAACTTTAAGTTTGGATATGACCTTAGGTTTTGGTCTATCTTTTGTAAGTGATGCTAATTCGCTTTCATAAGTTTTAGAATCAAGACCCAAGAGCTTTTGGCACTTTATAATCCCTTTGAGTGTTTTAGCAATTCCCAGTTTATTGCCTGAAACTACAGAAGATATATAGAGATTTTCTAGCTCATGTAGTATTGTGGCAGTTTGACTTTTAGAAGCATAAGGAATTTGTTTATATAGCCCATCAATCTCCTTGATGGAACTAGCACTAAAAAGTAAAGTGATACTAAAAAATAGTATCAGCAGAACTCTAGTTATTATAATCCTCTCCGTAGGTAAGTTTATCGATAAGCTCTTTAACAGAGATTAGTTTTTTAAGACGATAGCCATTGCTACCAGTAAAAAATAGTCCAGTCTCTTTTATACCCATGTAGGCATCAGAGAGCCTATCTGCGATACAGTAACCCACCTCTTTAGCCTCGATACCACTTTTACATGGTGCAACGCAATTGCTGATACAGGCGACTTTTGGAGCAGTATTGTTTTCGATGATGGTTTGAAGGTTTGTTTTAACACCACGCGCTGGAAGTCCAACAGGAGATTTAAAAAGCTTGATATCTTCTTTATCTGCTCCTAAAAGAACATCTTTAAAGTTTTGATGAGCATCACATTCATGTGTTCCAATAAATCGTGTAGCCATTTGAACGCCTGCACAACCCATCTCTAAAAATTTATCAATGTCATCTTTATCCCAGATTCCGCCAGCTGCAATTATCGGGATATTTCCCCAATTTTTTGCCTCTTCTATAACTGGAGCTATGATATTTTCAAGTTGAAACTCTTCCTCAGCACACTGTTCATAACTGAATCCTTGGTGACCACCACTTAAAGGACCTTCAACGATAATCGCATCTGGAAGACGATTATATCGTTTCCACTTTTTACATATAAGTTTTAAAGCTCTTGCACTTGAAACGATTGGTATAAGAGCAACATCAGGATAATCTTTTGTAAACTCTGGCATGTTAGTCGGTAGACCAGCACCTGTGATAATCATATCTGCACCAGCTCTACAAGCATCAGTCACGATACGCCCATAATCATTAGATGCATAAAGAACATTACATGCTACAGGTGCATCCCCACAAATCTTTCTTGTATTTTTAAAGATTTCTATCAAGCTGTCTTCGCAGTAAAAATTCTCTTCACTAAATGGTTTGTCATTTACATTTTTATGTGAAAACTTTTTATCTTCATAGTATCCTGTTCCTACAGAACTAACAACACCTAATGCTCCCTCTTTAGAGACAGATCCAGCTAACTTATCCCAGCTAACTCCAACGCCCATACCACCTTGAATGATAGGCTTTGCAATTGTGTATTTTCCAATTTTTAATGCTTTTCTTTCCATTATAAAACCTTTACTTTAGCAAATTTTCTTTTTCCTACTTGCAGTACATATTCACCGCTTTGGAGTTGTAACTGCTCATCTTCAACTTTAACTTGGTCGATTTTAACAGCACCTTGCTTAATATCCCGACGAGATTGTGAAGTAGACGATTCTAACTTAGCATCTACTAATGCTTTAGCGATCCAGATAGGTGCTTCAAACTCAAACTCATCCATATCTGTTGGAAGGAGGTTTTGTTTGTGCACTTTATTAAACTCTTCACATGCATTTACAGCACTATCTTTATCATGAAAGCGTTCTACAATCTCTGATGCTAACAGTTCTTTTGCTACTTTTGGATGTAACTCTCCAGCCAATACAGATGCTTTTAGCCCTTCAATTTCACTTAAAGTTTTATCACTTAAAAGTTCGTAATATCTCCACATCAAATCATCACTAGCACTTAGAATTTTTGCAAACATGGTATTTGCCTCATCTGTGACACCGATGTAGTTGTTTAGAGATTTACTCATTTTATTTACTCCATCTAGCCCCTCAAGTAGAGGCATCATAAGTATGGCTTGCTCTTTTCCTACATTGTAAGTTCTTTGCAAAGTTCTTCCCATCAAGAGGTTAAACTTTTGATCGGTTCCCCCTAGTTCAATGTCGGATTTTAAAACTACAGAGTCATACCCTTGGAGTAGGGGATAGAGAAATTCGCTGATTGCGATCGGGGTATTTGATTTGTATCTTTTTTCAAAGTCTTCTCGCTCTAACATTCTCGCTACGGTAAAAGTAGTAGTAAGTTCAACCAACCCAGAAGCTCCAAGTTTATCAATCCATTCAGAGTTAAAAAGCACCTCTGTTTTTTCAGGGTCTAATACTTTAAATACTTGCTCTTTATAGCTTTGTGCATTGGCTAAAACAGTCTCTTTGTCAAGCTTTTTTCGAGTCTCACTTTTTCCAGTTGGATCGCCTATCATTCCTGTAAAATCACCAATTATAAATTGTACAGTTGCTCCATATTTTTGAAAAAGTGCCATCTTTTGAAGCAGTACAGTATGTCCAAGATGTAAATCTGGAGCGGTTGGATCAAAACCAGCCTTTACTGTGTACGTTTTTCCCTCTTTCAAGTAGGCAGTTAAAAGTTTTTCTATTCTCTTTTCATCGATAATTTCAGCAGTTCCCCTGCGTATCTCATTTAGTGCATCCTCTAGTTTAAACAACATATTCCCCTATATCTTTTTGTAAGCATCATCCAATGGTACAAATTCAATTATTTTATATTTTTGATTTAAATCTTTAAGTAATTTATCTTTACTCTTTTTTGGTATCTCAATGACCAACTCAAAATAGTCAGTATGTGAATTTTCATTACGCTCTAATTTAATGCTCAATAAATTTATATCTATTTTAGCTAAATATAGTAAAAAGGAGGCTAAAGAGCCTTTTTTGTTTTCGATACTTACAAGAAGTTGGTAACGATCAGGTTTATCACTTGACCAGCGTACAAAAACCATCGGTTCATGTGCATATATCAGTTTTCCTGCATGGCTGCAAAATTTGTGATGGATTATCGCATCATTTCCTTTTTTAAAGGCGACTATTTCATCGCCTCTTTTTGGGTGACAACAGTAGTCAAACATAATTTTTGAGATGCTGTTTACAGAGTAAGTGATCAAATTATCAAAATGTTGTTTTTTCAGTTGATATTTTTTAAAAGGGGCGATTGCGGGTAAAAATTTTGTATTTTTAAGAATAGCTTTTTTGAGACGGTAAATACTATCTTGCATGTGTTCATTATTTGTAGCAGATTTATAGACATTTTTACAACTATTTTCTACTGCCATTATAGGGGTTAAGTATTCGTATTTTATATTAAATATACCTAAGAGTATGTTTATAGCCGTTAAGGAGTCTAACTCTTTTTGTTTATGATTGCAGTTTATACGCATAGAGTTCTTTGCTTTTGCCGTTTTTAATGAGCTAATCCAGCTACATCGTAAAACTGGACTCGCTTCTAGTACAATACGGATAATATCACCATTTTTTAACTCAGTTAGAAGTGGCGTTTTTACTTTATTTACAAATGCACTTCTGGTATGATCTCCAATTTCTGTATGTACAGCATAAGCAAAATCAAGTACAGTCGCACCACGGGGTAAATGAAAGACATCTCCTTTTGGAGAGTAGACGGAGATATCTTCACTATACAAATCATCTTTTGCCAACTCGTACATATGTTCGATATTTTCACCCTCATCACTTTGAGTTTTGAGCTCACTTAACCACTCTAGCTTAGGATTAAGCCCTTCATGCCCCTTATATTTCCAGTGTGAAGCTACACCATATTGAGCAGTTTTGTGCATATCATAGGTCCTGATCTGTGCTTCAAAGATTGTAGCATCATTAAAAACTGTGGTATGTATCGTTTGATATCCATTATCTTTAGGTACAGCGATATAATCTTTAAAGCGTGCAAGAAGCGGTTTAAAGTTTTGATGTAAGATTCCAAGAACTCGATAACAATCAATTGGGTTTTTTACAAGGATTCGTATTGCCATAAGATCAAGTACTTCTTCGATAGAGACACCTTTTCGTTGCATCTTTAGGTATATAGAGTAGTGGTGTTTAATCCTTTTTTGAATCTCAAAATCTCCATCTATAAAACCATTTTTTAGCATAAGTGTTTTTGCTTTTGAGATAAAACCGTTAAGTTCTAGTTGAAATCTTTGTTGATAGCCTGATATATGTTCATCAATCTTTTTATATTCATTTGGAAAGATGTAAAAAAAGCTAAGATCTTCAAGGGCATTTTTTATCGTTGAAATTCCTAAACGATGGGCAATTGGCACATAAACAACAAGTGTCTCTTCTGAAATTCGTTTCTGTTTATCTTCATTTAGGGCTTTTAAAGTTAGCATGTTGTGGAGTCTATCGCAAAGTTTTATAACCAAAACTCTTACATCACTAATTGAGGCTAAAAGCATTTTTCGAAATGATAGAGCAGAAGCTATCAATTTTTCATCGGAAGTAGAAGGAAGAAGTTCTTCGTCTCTAATCTCTATGATTTTTGTAAGTCCAGCAACAAGATCTGCAACCTCTTGACCAAATTTTTCAATAATTTCTTCAATTTCACAAGAGGTATCTTCAACTACATCATGAAGTAAGGCTGCGATAACCATCTCTTCATCTCCACCGTAGGCACAGACGATAGAAGCAACACAGATTGGGTGAATGATATAAGGTTCGCCACTTTTTCGAAATTGATTTTGGTGATAATCTTCTGAAAAATCTATGGCTTGGTTAATATTTTGACTATTTTTTGTGTAGGAGTAGAGCAGTTCTTTTGCATCTTTGATTGTGCTAATATTTTGAATCTGCTCTAGTAATATATCCACTAAATCGCTTTTTTTAAATTATTCTTCGGTGATACTATCGAGCACAACTGCACCCTCAGCAATCTCCATAAGTGCGATATCTGTAAGTTTTATTTTATTTTTATCTGCCTTTACCAATGGCTCAGCACCTTCTGCTAGTTCATTTGCTCTTTGTGCTACCATTATTGATAAAACATAGTTATCATCATTAGCATTTTTTAAAGCATTATAAATTACTTTTTCTAATCTCATTCAATTTCCTCGTATTTTTATTTTTTTTGTACTATTGAGCAACTACTTAAATCACCATTGATAATTTTTAGTAAGTTGCCTGGCGTAAACATGTCACATACTACAATTGGTAGTGAGTTATCTTTTGCAAGTGCAATTGATGTATCATCCATGACTTTGATATGATCATTCAGTGCTTGGTCATAAGTAAGTGTTTCTAGTTTTTTTGCATCTTTATACTTGTTTGGATCTTTGTTATAAACGCCATCAACTTTTGTCGCTTTGATAATCATCGAAGCACCAATCTCAACAGCTCTCAAAGTCGCTGCAGTGTCTGTTGTAAAAAATGGATTTCCAGTTCCTGCTGCAAAAATTACAACTCTTCCTTTTTCAAGATGTCTTTTAGCCCGACGCACGATAAAAGTTTCAGCGATTTGCTCCATTTTGATAGCACTTTGGACTCTTGCATAAAGACCATTGTGCTCTAATGCTTCTTGCATAGCAACGGCATTTATAACAGTTGCTAACATACCCATGTAGTCGCCACTAGTTCTTGTGATGATTCCATCTTTTGCAGCTGTAACACCACGAATGATATTTCCGCCACCGATTACAATACCTACTTCAACATTGTTTCGGATTAGATTTTCAATCTCATCAGCGATATATTTTAGGATTTTTGTGTCAATTCCAAATCCATCTTCACCTGCTAACGCTTCTCCCGAAAACTTTACTAAAACTCTTTTTCTCAACATGCGACCTTACAATTTTTTTTGTATTTTACTGAAAAATGTTAAGAGAGAGATTAAAGATAACCATCCCAGACCAAATTTCAATATAACAGCGATTATAAAACAGTGCAATTGTGAGGCGAAAGGGTGTAGGAGCTACTGGTAGCTTCAAGCCCTTTCAACGAAGCAAGTGTGCTGTTTTATAATCGCCCAAAGGGTAAGTCATCAAGGGGCAATCTGCAAATAAAATATTCATCGCTTTAGCTACGGCTAGAGCTCAAAATATTTTATTCACATCTTACCCCTCGATGACTTACTGTTATATTGAAGTTTGATCTGGGATGGTTATATGTGTTATTTTATCAATCTCATGGGGTTTATATGCTTCTCATCTTGCGTTACTTCAAATGTTAATTCTCTTCTTACTCGACCTAAAATATACCCTTTCGGGATTTTTTTACCCACTTTAATTGTAGGTGCTATTTGTGAGAGATGTGCATATATCGTGTGGATATTATCTCTATTTTTTATGATGACTACATTTTCTAACATTGAAGTACGGTCAGCATAGATAACTTTTCCATCAAGTACACTTTTGACTCGTGCATTTTTTGTTTTTGCTCGAAGGATTACCGCTTCATTAAAGATTTTCATTTTGTAGATTGGGTCGGTATAGGTACCAAATTTTTGTGCTAGGGTGTAATTATCAAGAGGTGCTATCGTTTTAGATCCTCTATATTTTACCATTTTAGAGGCTTGATATGATGAACCGATTTGTCGCACACTCGTATCTGAGGTAGGGGTTGATCTGATAATCGTGTTATCTCTCTCCACTTTTGTGATGTTTAATTTTTTAAGCGTTGAGCCGAGAATTTTACGCTCTTTTTTGATACGATTTAATTTTTTAAGATAAGCACTTCTTTCAAAATCGAGACCTTTTAGACTCTTGTTTTTTAAGCTTTTGAGGGAGTCATATTTGTCAATTTGTACTCTTAAATTTTTGAGTTTATGTCTGATTTTATCAAGTTCACTTTTGACGATTGTGATGTTTTTTTGAAGCTTGATATACCGTTTTTTAGTTTTTGAGAATTTACTTTTTAAGATATTACTATAAGAGTCATACATCGCTTGCATGATGATATTGTCAATACTTTTTTCATAAAAAGAGTTGGTTGTGTCGTCTTGATTGGCTCCGCTTGTAATCATATCAAGTGAAATAGATTTTGAGAGTATATCAGTCATCTTTGTATTTACATTTTTCTCTCTTTTCACTAAATCATCGTATAACGTTTCAATTTTTCTAAGTTCACCTTTTTTAATTTGTGTCTTTGCATTTTCACTTTTAATTCTCTGTTTTGTTTTTAAAATACCTTTGTTGATAGTCGCTAGTTTTACCTCTTGAGATGAAATCTCTTGTGCGATTTGATCTAATCTTCTTGTAATCTTTTTTTCACTCTCTTTTTGCTTTTTTATGTCATTTTTAGTGGATGCAATATTTCTTTCTATGTCAGCACAAAGAGTACAACTTAGTACCATAGAGAGACTTAAAGCACCAAAAAATCTAATCATGAATGCTTTTGCTTTAAAATGATAGTGGTAACAGAGACAACTGAAATAATCAGAGATATAATGACTAATTTAAATAAATCTCCTAAAAAGCTAAAATTGCTTAAGTCAATGCCTAGGTCATTTTTAATACTCTCTAAATTTGCGATATTTGGAAGCATCAGAAAAACGATAGCGACTAAAACAGCAGCTATAAGTGCATCGATGATAACTGACTTATACAAAGATGCACTTTTCATCCAAAATGGTGCACCAAAGAGTCCCATGATGTACATTCTTCGGTTGTGTTCTAATGACCAAATTTCCATCTGTTTTACGATAAGCATGAAAGATATGATAAATATAAAAATTGTAAAAAATATAGAGGCCATTTTACTCATCTTCAGAAATTGATGAAATTTATTGAATGTCTTTTTAAAAGTCTCTACTTTTGTAATGCCTTTTATCTTCATAAGTTTTGCAGATATATTTTTAAGTGTTTTGGCATCTGGAAGAGCGTTTAGTTTCAAAGTATAAAATTTTGGAAGATTTGCTCTGAGATAGACAAGGTCAGCTTTTGTGATATCACTTTTTAGTTTTTCTATATATTTATCTTTTTTAATCTCTTCAATGGTTTTAATAGAAGGTATAATTTTTTGTATATTTTTTTGATTTAGTGGCAGTTTTGATACGACAACAATTGTATACTCACCAGTTAAATGGGTTTCGTATTTTTTAATTCCTCTCTCTAACATGGTAGAAAATTGAATCGCAAAAAGTAGTACAAAAAGTGGGATAATAAACGATAAATGGCTTTTAATTTGCTTCATAAATTGTTCCCTCATTTAAAAAGTAATGTTTATAATCAACACCTAAAGTCTGTGGAATTCTATGAGTTGCCACAATTATCGTGCTTCCGATATGTTTTCTAACACTTTTTAAAAGCCCCCAAATTACATCACTAGAGTAATCATCAAGATTTCCAGTAGGTTCGTCTGCGATGATAAGTGTAGGATTGTGTGCCAAAGCTCTAGCCATGGCAACTCTTTGTTGCTCTCCACCGCTAAGCTCTAGCGGCATCTTATCAACCTTATGCGAGAGTTTCACATGTTTTAATAGCTTATGTGCTTGCATTTTACAAACTTCTTTAGAGTATCCAGCAATCATCAAAGGCAACATGACATTTTTTTCAACATTCCATTCATTGATGAGCTTATAATCTTGAAAAATAACGCCTGTATGTTTTCTAAGTAAGTTCAATTTGCTTTTTGTAGTATTACTCAAATTAAATCCGCAAACACTTAAATCTCCACTAGAAACCGCTAGTTCTCCATAGAGAGACTTTAGAAATGTTGATTTTCCACTACCACTTTTCCCTGTTAAAAATATAAAATCTCTGTTTTTTACAATTAAGTTGGTATCTTTGATAATGGGTTCATCTTTTTTGTAGGAGAGTACTAGGTTTGTCGCGTGTATAATATTAGACATATAAAAACTCTTTTATTTTTTGATGTGACTTAAAATTTTGCTCAATTGGGAGCAATACACTTGGAAAATATTGTATCTTATTATCTTTAAATAAAAGATACTTATGTTCACACTTTTCATAGGCTCCCAAAGAGAGTTTTATGATGCCAGAATTTGCATCAATTTCATAGATATCTTCAAAGTGAACAAAAAAATCATCCCCTCTAATTATATGGTTTGAAAATCTCTTCTTAACCCCTGAAAAATTGACATTTTTATCAAATGTAAGAAAGTCCGTTGTTGTTTTATCAGCTGATAATTCTTGGTTTGTTAGGATGATATCATAGATGTTTTTCTCTTGCTTTTTCCATCTATCTTCATACTTACTGCTAACGGGAAGGTCGTGGTTTTTTCTTATTTGGATATCGTATTTATCAAACTCTTGTAAAGTTTCAAATGAATAGGCAAAATACTTTTCGCTATCAGTTCTAAGTTCTAAGGTTCCATCCATCTTTAACAGACGAAGTGACTCAGTTATAAAAGCTTTAGATATAACACGACGGTGTGGTTTTTTGTCCCATGGTACAGGGAAATGTACAAAAATCTTACCCACACTGTTTGAATTGATAAGTTGCATAAAAACCCTAGCATCAAAATCAGAAATTATTATATTGTCAAGATTTTGTAGTTTACTCTGTTTTATCACTTGTTCAATTGAGGGCCTATGAATCTCTAAACCTATAAATTGGATATGAGGATTTTCACTTGCTTGATGTAAAAGATGACGACCACTTCCAAAACCAACCTCTATCCAAATCTCTTTGTCATAATTAAAATCTTTTGTAAAGTGGTAGGCATTTTTCAAAACACCTAGATCATCTTTTAATCGATTGTTTTCAGGTTTGCTTTGGATGTTTGAAAATGTTAGTTCAAGGTTATGGAGTTTAGAAAAACCATCAAGTGCATTTTGTGTGATAGAAACTGGTGAGACACGGCTTAGCTTATCACCTTTTATGAGAAAGTCAGCCTCTCTTTGGATAATTTGTAAAAAGAAGCTTTTACCTTTATGCGTTGTAAAAAGCAATTTTTCCCCACGACTTGATGTACCGATGTACTCATAGTTATACTCTTGATATGAGGTTGGAAATTCTATGAGTTCCAACCTTTTCGTCTGTATATTTGGCAATACTGCTTACCGTTGAGAGTTAATGGATAGAGAAACTTCTCTTGAGGGCATTGATTCAATTCCATGTTTGTCTATAGAGATGACATAGTAGGTGTATTGAATATTTGGTTTAATTTTTCTATCTGTAAATTGGTTTGATTTAAAGTCTGTAATCTTAATTTTTCTTGCACGCCAGCCATCCCAAAACTTTTTAACTACAGTATATTTTTTCGCTTTTCCATCTGAATCACTCCATCTTAAAAATACTGCATTATGTTTTACCATAGCAGAGTTAATAACCGGACCCCTGCTTGCTCCTACAGTTTGTCCTGGAGTTGGAACGATACCTTGAGTTGACTCTAAACCATCATTGTCAACTGCTGTAATTTTATAATATCTCACACTTCCATCTGCTTCAAATCTATCTATATATTTTGTATCTTTTGTTGATGCAAGTTGTGTATAAAGTGTATTTTTCATCGGACTAGAGTAGACATTGTAATGGTCTATTTTACCGATAGGATTACTATCTTTCCAAATAAGTTCAATTCTTCTTGCTCTATTATCAGTTGCTTTTACCCATTTGATAGCATTTGGAAGTTGTTTACAGTACCCTTCAACTACTTTTGAAGCTGGGGAGATGACATTGTCATAAGTTCTAGCACGAATTCTATATTTATATTTTTGTGCAGGTTGGATATCTTTATCAATGTACTCAACTGTAAGTCTATCATCTAACCCGATAAGTGTTTTGTATGTTCTCTCTCTAGGGGCGAGTCTCTCAATGATGTAAGAGTTGACCTCTTTGTTTGGATGAACTTTCCAAAGTAGTTTAACTCTGCTTGGAAATCCTTCTGAAGCTTCCATCAAGATAGGGGCTGGAAGTCTACCTCTTGTTGCTCGGACACTTTTAGCAGAACTTGCAAGCGAGACCCGTCCATCATTTGTATAAGAGGATACCTTATAAGTATAGTTCATATTTGGATTTAGATTTTTATCTGTAAAGTGCGAGTGGTAACGATCTGGAAGTGTGGCTATAAGTTTATAAGCAGTTTGCTTATCTTTTCTAAAGATTCTATACCCTGCAATTTGTTTATTTAAAATTGGATCCCACTCTAGTGCTACTTTAGAGAGACCTACTTTTGACTCTAGTCCCTTTATGCTAGGTAGGCTTTTATCAAGTGTTTTTTGGGAAAATGAGGGCATAGTAACGCCACCAATGCTGTAATCTTTACCACTACATCCACTAAAAATAAGTAGTAAAACTGTTAATAATAGTATCGGAATCTGTCTTTTCATCTACGGTCTCCATGTTAAACTGTTTGGTTAGGATACCTTTAAAATCCTCAAAAAGTGGAGCCTCTTTTATAATTAATTTTCCACTTTTAGGATGAATAAAGTATATTAAGTAGGCATGAAGCATGACTCTAGATAGTTTATCTTTTTTAGTTTTGTATCCATAAGTAAAATCATTTAATATATGCCGTGAGAGTGATTCTAGGTGTACTCTTATCTGATGGGTGCGTCCTGTAAAAAGTTTTGCTGTTATAAGCTCATGTGTACTTGCATTAGATAGAGCAAGTTTTACAAAAGCACTTTTTGCTTCACGCCCTGAGTCTGATAGTGCCATTTTTGTTCGTTTTGTTGGGTGTCTAGCAATGGCTCTTTCGATAATTACATTCTCTTTTAAGGGTTTGTCGATAATCGCTAGATAGTATCTTCCCATACTTTTATCTTCAAGCTGGCGTGAAAGTGCTAAATGTGCTTCATTGTTCTTAGCCACAACCAACGCCCCACTAGTCTCTTTATCTATACGATGAACAATACCATAACGCTCTTCTCCACTCAATGTTGAGAGAGAAATCCCCTTATGTTTTAGCCAATCAACAAGTGTTGGCTCTTTCACAGATGGGGCAGGGTGGACAACAAGATGTGGTGGTTTATTTACAATAAGAAGGTCATCATCTTCATATATAATCTCTATATCGAAATCAATATCTTTTGGAGACTCTTTTTGTAATGTTGGAAGTTCAACTACTATAGTTTCTCCACCTTTAAGTTTTAGACCAGTTTTAAAAACTTTTTTATCATTAACCATCACACCATGATTTTTGATAAGTTGTTCAACTTGGTTTCTTGGAGTTTGTAGATGCTTGTGTACACAAACATCTAGACGCATGGGTTTTTTTGCTATAATTTTCAAAATTGAAGGGCTCCTTAAGATGATTCAAGTTGATAGACGAATTTTTATACATTTTGATTATACTTTGCCATTTTTATTGGCTCCTATAATCATCATGTCTTATTTTTTGGTTCATGAGTTACATCCTGCACTTGCAGATAAGCAACTTATCTATTTTACCACAGCCTTGATTACATTTGCAATCTTTTTTCTTTTACCTATCCGAAAACTTTTATGGTTGATTCCTATTTTTTATTGGCTAAATATTGGACTTTTGCTAAGTGTAAAATTTTTAGGTGTTACAAAGTTTGGAGCTCAAAGATGGGTAGAGATTCCTTTTGTGAATTTCACTATTCAACCCTCTGAGATTACAAAAATAGCATTTATCATGATGCTTGGGTATTTGATAAAGAACAATCCCCCAAATAGTGAGAAAGGGTATGGATTTGTGGAATTTTTAAAATTTAGTGTTTATATCCTCATCCCTTTTGTGCTAATCTTAACTCAGCCTGACCTTGGAAGTGCACTCATATTTCTTATAGTTGGTTATGGCGTTTTATTTATAGTGGGTGTAAATTATAAAATATGGCTTTGGATTTTACTCTCTATCGTAGTCACCGCACCACTGATATATAGCTCCCTTCATGACTATCAAAAAAAGAGAATAAAAGATTTTGTAGCAGAAAAACCAAGCTATCATGTGCGACAATCAATCATTGCAATAGGTTCAGGTGGACTTATAGGTCAAGTTGAGAGTGAAGCAACACAATCACACTTAAAGTTTTTACCAATTGCGATGAGTGATTTTATCTTTTCGTTTTATATAGAGCGATTTGGTTTTTGGGGTGGAGTGATATTGATAGTTGTATATTCATTAATTATATTGCATCTTTTGATGATTTTAGTCTATATGAAAGGGGATTATCTTACCCAAGTAGTTGCCGCTTCTTTGGCATTTCTATTTTTTCTCTATACAGGGATAAATATAGCCATGACGCTAGGACTTGCCCCCGTGGTTGGTCTTCCTCTGCCCCTTTTTAGCTATGGGGGTAGTAGCTTCTTGACTTTTGTTATACTCATCGGGATATTAGAAAATTTACTAAGTTTTCAACATGATGAATTATATGACTCCGTTAAATATAATATTAAGGATTGATAAGATATCATACCGCTCCAATTTGAGGGTCTGTAGCTCAGTTGGTTAGAGCACTCGGCTCATAACCGAGTGGTCGGGAGTTCGAATCTCCCCGGACCCACCATCTAATTATCAATTGCTTTATGTTATAAAACCCTATCATTCAATTTTAACATAGATATTTCTATCAAAGTTAAAAAAACATCTAAAACTGTTATCATTCCCATTACTAAATCTTTCAAAATCATTATGTTTCCTTTTTCTGTTTTGACCTATTGTAATACAAATATTTTTTATGGTACAATAATATTTCAATTTGAAATATAAATCGTAAAAAAGGTGTAAAAATGTTTAATTTTAAAGATATGCTTCCTAAGATAAAAGATGTTATTTCGGCAGATATGGGTGATAAAAAGGTGTTTGACAAGGATGTTGCTGATGTATTGGGGATTAACCAACTTACTTTTGCAACTATGAAAAACAGAGGAAAAATCCCGTATGAAGAGATTTTAAACTTTTGTGCAGAGAAAAAAATCTCTATAAATTGGCTTTTTTATGACCAAGCAACTAGAAGTTTAGAAGCCCAAACTGAAAAATATGCAAATGTTAGATATTTTGGAGACATTTATGCGAGTGCTGGTGGTGGAGCGTTTAATTATGAGGCTGAACATGAGATGATCTCGCTTGATCCACTTATGATTGGTCGGCTCGGAGGTGAGCGAGAGATGAAAAATATCGACTCTATCAATGTTCTTGGAGATTCAATGGAGCCTACTTTTAAAGATGGAGATATTATCTTTATGAATAGAACTCAAGATGACATTCGAAAGGGTGGAGTGTTTGTAGTCTCTACGCCTACTGGACTTTTTGTAAAACGGCTCTCTTTGAAAAGTGATGGCATGTTGGATTTGATTTCTGACAATGTACATTATAGTGTTGAGTCAGTAGATGCTGGAAGTGTTGAGATAGTTGGTAAAGTTGTTGGGAGTATGAGTAGCTTTTAGATATTTTGTAGGGTGGGAGAATCCCACCAAAACGGAATTATTCCGCTACAATTTTAACTGATTCGATTTTATCTTGCCCCTCTAAACTATCAAGTACCGCCATACTATCCGCATCTCCTGCGTCAATTGCACCAAATACTGTATGAACGCCATCTAAGTGAGGACATGGAACAAAACAGATAAAAAATTGACTTCCACCTGTGTTTGGTCCAGCATGTGCCATAGAAAGTGTACCTTTCTCATGTTTGCTTGTATTTGTTGAAGTTTCACATTTGATTGACCAACCCGGACCGCCAGTTCCTGTTCCTTGTGGACAGCCACCTTGAGCCATAAATCCTGGGATTACTCTGTGAAAAGCCAAGTTGTCATAGTAACCATCATTTACGAGTGCTTGGAAGTTTGCTACAGTTGTAGGTGCTTCATCTTTGAAAAGTTTGATTTTCATCTCACCCTTGTTTGTTTTCATAATCGCGTAGTTTGCGTCTTTTAACGCTTCTGCTGATATATCATATTCTTTTAAAGACATGTTTTAACCTTATTAATAATTTTTGAATGACGATTATAGTAAAATAATTTTATGATTTTGATTAAAAATGTACAAATTACCGGACAAGAAACACTCAAACAGGATATATTACTCCATGAGGGTAAGATTGTAAAAATAGGACAATCACTTGAATTAGATGATTGTAAAGAAGTTATTGATGCTGATGGTTTGATAGCTTTTCCAGCAATTGTTGATTTGAATGTTCGTCCACATGATGATTTGCTTACCATTCCCACTCTTGAAAAACTTTATGAGAGTACTCAAAAAGCAGGACTTTGTCGTTTTGTTCTTTCCCCTCGAATGAAGCCTTTGATAGAGAATCAGACTTTTAAAAGGCTGATAGCAGGTAAATTGGAGAAAGATTTTCCAAATCTAAAGCTCTCTATCAAAGCGCTTAAAGATAAAGAACATACTAAATTAAATAATATATCTACGCTTATAAAAGATGGTATCACAATTGTCCAAGAGCGTTCAGATATCAATGGTAATCTTTTGCGTCGTATTTATGAGTATTCTAAGATGCATAAAAACTTCTTTTTTGTCTTTTGTGAAAATAAGATTTTAAACGATAGTGGTGTTATGAATGAGGGAGAAGTCTCTTTTAAGTTGGGACTTCCTGGTATTTCAAAGATTGGCGAGATAAGTGAAGTTGCAAAAGTGGTTCAGATGAGTAAACATTACGATGTTCCAACACTTTTTCAATCTATCTCAACTAGACGGGCGATTGATATCATTGATGTAAATAAAAAAGATTTTCCTCATCTTTATAGTGAAGTCTCTATCCATCATCTATGTCTTGACGAAAACTCATGTGATGGTTTTAATACTTATGCAAAACTAAATCCGCCGCTTCGTACACTTGCTGATAGAGATGCACTTTTGGAGAGGTTAAAAGATGGAAAGATTGATATCTTAACAGCACTTCACTCGCCAAAATCGGTAATTTATAAAGATGTTGCATTTGCTGAGGCGAAATATGGTATCGATATCATTGAGGATTATTTGAGTATCTGTTATACATATTTGGTAAAAGAGGGTGTTATTGGTTGGGATAAATTGGCATCTTTGATTTGTGAAAAACCAGCAGAGATTTTAGGAGAGAAAACTATTGGAAAAATTGCAGAGGGGTATGATGCAAATATCATACTTTTTGACCCTCGCAGCAGTCATGAGGTAACCAATACTACTTCACCTTATTTTGCTAAAACATTACATGGTCACATTGAGAAAGTAATTTCCTAAAATAAATTGAAAAAGCTATTTCAAGCAAAAAGTATTAAGAAAGCCAATGCATTTAGCATATCTTTAGTTGCACTTTTAACGATTTTTGTACTTATGTTTATCATCTATACACTACATAAAGAGAATAATGCAAATATTGAAAATATTGAAAAAGAGTATATTGAAGCTCAAAAAGAGTTAATTAGGCAAGATACAAATAGAGCCTTAAGATTTATCGCTTTTAAACATCAAAAAGATGGTGACACAAAATCACAAAAAGAGATACAGTCTGAAATAGTAGATGCAATAGAGCAGATGAGAGATGAGAGAGATGGCACAGGTTATATCTTTATCTACACCTTTGAGGGTATAAATATTGCAGACCCAATTTTAAAGAAAAATGCAGGTAAAAATCTTTTAAATATAAAAGACCCCAGCGGCAAAAAAGTGATTTATGAGCTTATCAAAGTTTCCAAAGCAAAAGAGGGTGGATTTGTTGAATATGTTTGGAATAAACCAGTATCAAATATACTCGCTCCAAAAATATCATATGCTGCATCTTATGAGCCATGGCAATGGATGGTAGGAGCTGGAGTTTATCTGGATGATGTACATCGGGCAATCAAAGCCAAAGAGTTCGCTTATAAAAATAGAGTTTCAAAATATATTATAGGTATTTTGTCACTTTCTATGTTGTTGTTTATGATTGGAATGGCAATTTATCGCTACTTTTCGATGACTGTTACTGATGATATAAGCTATATTCAGGAAAAACTAAAACTTGTCTCAACGGACTATGAAAAACTAAATCCCGAAAAGATAAGATATGCAGAGTTTAATAAAATAGCAAGTTATATAAATAGCATGATTGAGGAGATTAGAGAAAAAAATATTGCACTTGAAGATTTAAATAAAAACTTAGAAGATAGAGTAGTGCAAAAGACAAAAAAATTAAATGTCGCAAAAGAGTTTGCAGAGTCCGTAGCACTAAAACAGGATAAGTTTATAAAAAATGCAACCCATGAGATAAATACACCACTCTCAATTATCCTTACAAATATCGACCTATATAATATGAATAATCCCAAAAATCGTTATCTTACAAAAATTGAGGCAGGGGTTAAAATAATTCACAATATCTACAATGACCTTAGTTATATTACAAAAAAAGACCGAGTAGAGCATAAAAAAGAGGTTTTGAATTTTTCTAAATTTTTACAAGAGAGAATTGAGTTTTTTAATGAAGTAGCTTTGGGAAATCATGTTACATTGAAGTCAGAAATTGAGCCAAATCTGAAGATTCTGTTTAATGAGGTAGAACTCCAAAGAGTATGTGATAACAATATTTCAAATGCGATAAAATACAGTATCGTAAATCAAGATGTAATTATAAAACTTTATAAAGATGCAGATGTTTTATTTTTTGAAGTGATTAGCCAAGGTGGAGCTATAGACAACCCTGAAAAATTGTTTGATAGGTTTTATAGAGAAAAAAGTGCAAGAGGTGGATTTGGGATAGGGCTTCACATCGTAAAAGAGATTTGTGATAAATATGGAGTTATAATTGAAGTAGTATCGAAAAATAACCAAAATAGTTTTAAATATTGTTTTAAGGATTTCTATGAAAATACTACTACTTGAAGATGAACTCATGTTGCAAAGCTCAATTGAAGAGTATTTGATTCATTTGGGGCATGTAGTGACTAGTTTTGCTAGGGGTGATTTTGCACTAGAATCATTAAAAAATGAAGCTTATGATATTTTGATTTTAGATATCAATGTTCCTCATATTGATGGATTTGAACTTTTAGAATACCTTCGTAATTTGGATATCTTAACTCCTACAATTTTTATCAGTGCTTTAGTGGAAATTGATGATATTACGAAAGCATTTTCTTTGGGTGCAAGTGACTATCTCAAAAAACCTTTTCATCTTAAAGAATTGGGGCTTCGACTCAATAATATCGCAGGGTTTATGGAGCGTCAAAATAGACAACATGTTGTACTAAGTGTTAATTATAGCTATTCAAAACAAGATAGTGAGCTTCTGTATTTTGGAAAAGTTCAAATATTGACAAAAAAACAGATTTTGATATTGGAATTATTGTGTCATAATATTGGAATGGTGCTTAGCTTCGATAAATTTAGAAGCTATGTTTGGAACCATGAACCTGTGGATAATGCAACTATAAGAGCAGAAATTAGTCGTTTGAGACGTGTGTTAAAAGAGGATTTTATAGAGAATATTAAAGGGGTTGGGTATAAGGTTGAACGGTATATAAAAATATAAAATTAACTTATTAAGATAATATTTACCTTTTGTGTTACTAAACTACACACTTTTTATAAAAAAACTCCCTAAAACATAAGTTTTCCTTAAATGCTACGATAATGCTACGCTGATGAAATAAACTTTTAACACCAAAATAGATTTCATAAAAGGAGTTGGAGTATGAGGAAATTAGGAGTTGGATTATCGTTAGCACTTTTAGCGGTTTCTGGTGTGAGTGCAGCTGAGAACTTGGAAGAGGCATTTAAAAATGCAAAAACAAGTGGACAAATTAGAGCTTTTTATATCGATAGAACTTATAGCGGTTCAGTTGTCAACAATCGTAACTCATTAGCTATTGGAGGCTCATTGGGGATAGAAACAGATTCTTTAAATGGATTGAGTTTAGGTTTGAAGTTTTATACTACCAATGGTATCAATCTTCACGATGGCGGAAAAAGTTCTGCGAATTATGATCCATCTCTTTATGGGGATGATTTTGATTCATACTCTATGCTTGGAGAAGCGTATCTAAAGTACTGTTTTTGTGATACAGGACTTACAAATACGACGATTACCATAGGTCGTCAAAAGTTAAATACACCACTTGCAGGGGCTGATGATGCAAGAATGCTTCCAAATCTGTTTGAAGCAGTAGTACTTGTAAATGAAGATATTAAAGATACAACGCTTATAGCCGCTCATGTTACAAAAGAGGCGGTTGGAACATTTGGTAATGTTTATGGAGCACCTAGTCAACTTTCACTTCAAAGTGGTTATGGACTTGGGTATAAGTTAGGAACAAATGGTAATTTTACAGACATGGGAAAAATTGCTCTTGGCGAGAGTGCAGATACTGATGGTGTGAGTGCAGTTGCTGCTATCTATACAGGAATAACAGGATTAAAATTACAAGCTTGGGACTATTATGCTCATGATATTTTAAATGCTGTATATCTTCAAGGAGATTATGGATTTAACCTTAGCGATAGTATGAAGTTAAAAGCTTCAGTACAGTACCTCAATGAGAGTGATATCGGCGATAAACTAGCAGGAGAAGTGGATAGTACATTCATGGGTGCAAAGCTTGGTGCTAGTTATAGTGCATTGAGTGGATATGTAGCGTATTCGACTAC
>JAOZKZ010000068.1:1983-10778 GCA_029935075.1 Campylobacterales bacterium | reverse complement strand
GTTATACACAATGAAACAACAACAGGACTTTTAAATAACTTAGATGACTTAGGAGCATTGGCTAAAAAGTATAACTTAGAACTGATAGTAGATGCCATGAGTACATATGCTGCAATACCGATAGATATGCAAAAACAAAACATACACTACTTACTTGCTAGTTCAAATAAAAATATCCAAGGCATGGCCGGGATTGGGTTTGTGGTAGCCAATACAAAATCTATAGAAAAACTAAAAGATATAAAACCAAGAAACTTTTATTTAAATCTTTTTGCTCAATATGAGAACTTTATAAAAAGCCATCAGATGAGATTTACCCCACCTGTTCAAACTCTTTATGCACTAAAACAAGCAATAATTGAGGCAAAAGAGGAAGGAATAGAAAATCGTTATGCAAGATACAGTAAATCTTGGCAAACATTGGTTGATTTTCTAAAAGCCAATGATTTGAAGTATTTGGTAGAAGATGAGTACCACTCAAAGATAATCACTTCTCTCTTCATACCTGATGGGGTAGATTTTAACGATATGCATGATTATTTTTTTGAGAAAGGTTTTACTATCTATCCTGGGAAGGTTGCTGATTTTAACACTTTTAGAGTGGCAAATATCGGTGAGATAGATAGTAGGGATATGGAAGAATTTTTAGAATTATTTAAAAAATACTTAAGTAAATAAAAATGAGAGAGGGGATAAAAAAACATCAAAATTTAGTAGAAAATTTTTTCTATTTGTATGTGTCAAAAATTACAAATATTTTGATTCCTCTCGTGACTTTACCATATTTGGTTCGAGTTTTAGGTATTGAAAATTATGGATTGATTTCTTTTGCACAAGTATTTGCTTTGCTTTTTGTTGTTTTTGTGGATTTTGGATTTGATTTAAGTATTGTTAGGATTATTTCTATCAATTCTGATAATATAAAAAAAGTTTCTGAGATTTTTAATAGTGTTATAGTTATTAAAATCTTGTTGATATTGATTTCATTTACCTTTTATTATTTTATTATTAATTACTTTGATAAGTTTTCTAAAGATGAATTACTTTATTTATACATGTATGGTATTGTAATTGGTCAAGGCTTGTTTCCTCTATGGTTTTTTCAAGGTATGCAACAGATGAAGTATATAACTATTTTAAACTTTGCAGTAAAAGTTATATTTTTGATACTTGTTTTTTTATTAGTAAAAACAGAGGATGACTATATAAATTATCCTATTTTATTTTCATTAAGTTATATTATAGTATTGCCATTTGCTTTTTATACAATAAAAACAAAGTTTAATGTAGATTTTTTTATTCCAAGTATTGAAAAACTTATTTATTATACAAAGTATAGTAGTCATTTTTTTGCTTCTAGAGTAGCTTTGAGGTTTTATGAAGGTGGTGGATTATTTGTTGTGGGACTTGTTAGTAGTGATTTGATTGCTGGATATTATGCTATAGCTGATCAACTTAGAGCAGCTATTACTTCACTTTATTCTCCAATATCTCAAGCACTCTACCCATACATATCCAAAGAGAAAAATATAAAACTATATAAAAAGATGTTTTATGCTATCAATATAGTAAATATTTTTGGATTAGTTATACTGTTTGTATTTACAGAAGATATCTTAGATTTATTGTTTGGAAGTCACTCTTTTATGACCGTTTCTTTGATAAGAATTTTTGTTTTTGTTATGGCTATGGATGTTCCATCTATTTTAGTTGGATATCCATTACTTGGTGCTTTTGGATATACTCACTTTGTAAATTATAGTTTAGTTATTACGGCTGTAATATATTTTATCTTGCTAACTATCATGTATTTATTTGGACTAGTAAGTGCTAAAACAGTAGCATTTTTATATTTGTTTACTATTGCTATTGAGCTTGGATTAAGGGTGTATGGTGTTGTCAAATACAAAGTATGGAGAAATAATGTTTAAATGTTTCAAAAAAAGTTTTTTAATAAGATTTTATATAGAAAACTTTATACACAGTATAACAAAAATATTATATTTTATAAATATTATAATCCCTAAAAAAGATAATCTTATAGTGGCCTTTATCGATTATGAAAATGTTAATGGCAAAACTATTCCGTATTTTAATGACAATGTATATATGACAGTTGATTATATACAAAAGCAAAAAAACAATATAGAAGTTGTACAAATACCCCATAATCAATTTGGAGGAAGGCGTAATTTATCTGTACCAGTTAAAGACATACTATTCTTTATCTGGAGTTTATTTAGAGCAAAGATAATACTTCAAAAACACCCTTTTCGCAATAGCTATATGTTTACAAAAAAACAACACATAATGGCTATGGGATATTTTATACCATTTAAAGCAGACTATTTAGATATGCCAAAATGGTGGGTATTTTATAGTGATATTTTAGGAAAAGATTTTGATTTGGAAAAATGCAAAGAAAACCAATTGATGATAGAGTATATGTCCTATAAAGATAAAATGTTTAAAAATATGAGTTTTATTGTGCCATCAAAATATTGTGCTGATGTTCTATCAAAATCACATAGTTTGCCTAGAGATAGTTTTCAAATCTTAGGATCTCCTAAAAGTGAACTAGTAGCTAAAAAACAAATAGATATAAAAGACATTTTTAATATAAAAAATGACTTTTCTAAAGTGGTACTATATACTCCTACTTTTAGGGATGATTTTATGCGAAAAGATATTGAAGAGATAGATGAAAAAGAGTTAAATATCTTTGGATACAATGATGAAACAAACGAATTGGAAAGTTTTTTAATAAAAAATAAGATAGTTATCATTGTAAAGCTTCATAAAAGTGCAAAAATATATAGAGATTTAGAAAATAAGTTGATAAAAAAAGATAAAAGTTATTTTGAAAATTGCTATTTTTTAGATTTTGAAATAGAAGCAAAATTTTCTTTGTCAGTGTATGACTTGTTTGGTGAAAGTGATGCCATGATTGCTGATTATTCATCTATATCATTTGATTATTTACCATATGATAAGCCGATACTTTTTAATATCCCAGATATCAAAAAGTATCGTTTATATAGAGGATTTTCATATGAACCTATAGAAGATATGATGCCAGGAGATAAGATCAAAACTATAGATGAACTAAAAGAAGCTTTAATAAACATAGATAAAGATAAATATAGTAAAGAGAGGATGAGAGTACTATCAAAAGTAAATGAAGTAGAAAATGGAAAGTCACTACCAAATATATATAATCACATAGAAGGTATCATCACTCAATGAAAAAACTTCAATCAAATCAAGCATTGCCTGTAGATACTTATTATAAATTTGGTTTTATATATTTACTTGCTTCATTTTTGTATATATTGGCGATATATTTATTGAAAATTGATTTTACAAATATAATCTTTTATAAACATTTGGAATATTTTGTTTTTCTTAGTGGTTTTGTTGCTTACTATTATGTTATGAAACAAAACAATAAAAGGTATTTTTTAATACTCTCTTTTGTTATAAGTATTATAATTAAGCTTTCGTATGGATTTTGGCATTATTATTTGTTTGGTCAGATACAGGACTTTCCTATGAGTTTTGGAGCTGATAAAGATGAGTTTGAATACTATAGTTTTGCAAAAGATTTCCTTCTTGCTGGTGGAGGAAGTATATTTGATATGGCAGAACATGAAAACTTCCCAATTAACTATATGGGATATCCATATTTACTTTATTTGGTATTCAATATATTTGGTGTTCATACTTATTTGCATATTATGCTAAATAGTATCTTGATGAGTTTGGCAATAGTTGTTTTATATATGTTTTTTATAAAAGTTTTCCGATTTACAAAAAATGAACAGATTATTATGATGGCGATGCTTGTTTTTTCTCCTACTTTGACATTTTTTTCTATTACAAATGTTAAAGATTCTTTATTGTTATTAGAGTTAGCATTAGCAATTTATTTTATGCATGGCTTTGTATTTTTCAGTAAAAATATATTTAGTAAATTGTTTTTTTTAGCATTTAGCATATTATTTATCTATCTGATCTATTTTAGTAGAGCACAATTTTCATTTTTAATGTTTTTATACTTGATAATAATGGTTTATTACCAATCAAATAAATTTGTATTTTTCATGTTCTTTGCAGCATTTGTTTTTTATATAACAACGATAATATATAACCACTATGAAGACTATGAAGTTTATCTGAAGTTTTTTTCTTATGAATTTCTAGAGATGCAGTTTGAGAGGATGCAAGAGTGGAGTATCTTTCAAAATAAACTCATTTTAATGGTAGCTCCGATAGTAGCACCATTTGCAATTTTTTTACCATTACCACTAAAAGTACATTTTGAAAGTAATTCTGCAATTGTAAATATGAATACAGAACTATGGTTGATACCATTAGATATAGAACTAACCTTTTTATATGCAGTGATAGTTTTAAATTTTCGTAATATTTTAAAACTTTTAAAAAGTACTCCAGCTATGAAAGCATATAAAACTTTTCTCATTATATTTCTTATATCTTTATATATAACAAACTATATAACCTATGAAAGACACAAGCTTTTACTTACTATGATGTCTATGCCACTGTTTGTAAAAAGTTTTTCATATGTGCTAGATAAAAAAAGTAAACAGTTACTAATTGTATTGGTTTCATTGGCTACATTGAGTTTTTTTTATAGCATCATTAGAGCTTCATTAAAAGGAGAGATATAAAAATGGTTATGAGATATAAAGGATGTTTTCGATGAAAAAAAAGTTATTAGTTTTTTTAGATGAGTTGTTTTATACAACTGATGGCAAAGAGTATAAGTCAAAATTTGTAAGTGCTATATTTTTCAAAAAATTTAAAGAAAGATATGCAGATGAGTTTGAAATCTCTTTTGCTTTTCCTGTAGATAGTGGTAATATAGATGACTTTAGTGTTAAAATTCAAACAGATGAGTTTGATGTCTATCCCCTAGAAGGATGGTACAATATCATCAGTTTTTATAAAAGCTATTTTAAAAATAAAAAAAATATAGAAAACTTAGTAAGTAAACTAGCTCACATAGATGCTGTTTCAGTTAGGGTTCCTTCTCCTGCTGGTCTTATGTTTGGTAACTTGATGGATCAAAAAGGAAAAAAAGTCATCTATAAAGTAGTGGGAGACATAAAAGAAGCATATGTTAACTATAAAGCACCACTAAATATACCAGCATATCTCATAAGTCAATACTTGTACAAAAAAGAGTTAAAACAAAATGGTACATTTTTGACAGTTGGAAGTGAATTGTACGATAGATTTAGAAAAGTCCATGATAAAACATACTTTTTTATAGATAGTTTGATAGAGAACAAAGATATTAAACAACCAAAAGAGAACTTATCAGATCCTATCAAGATACTATATGTAGGAAGGTTATTAGAATCAAAAGGAGTATTTTTCTTGATAGATGCTATCGACTCCATAATCAAAGAGCATAATTTAGAATTGCATATTGTAGGTTTTGGAAAAGATGAAGATATGGTGAAAGATAAAGTAGCTAAATATTCTTTTATAAAGTTTCATGGAAAGATCAGTGATCGAGAAGAGTTAAATGATATCTATAAAGGTTCAGATGTATTTATCTTGCCTACTATAAACTATCCAGAAGGTTTTCCTAGGGTGATACTAGAAGCATGGACAAATGGGTTATTTGCTATATCCTCTAGAGTTGGTGGCATAGATGGACTGGCAAAAGACAGGGAAAATATTTTATTTTTTACTCCTGGTGATAAAGAAGGTTTTTTAAAGATTTTAACCCAATTTTTAGAAGATAAAAAGCTTCAAAATAAGCTAAAAGATGGTATAAAACAAGTTCAAGAAGATATAACTTTTGGTTCTTATGCAGATGTTTTTTATAATGCATTGAGGGAAAACTGATGCAATATTCCACAAAAGAGAGACTCGTAGCCAATGTATTGTCAAAGTTCCCAAGAGTTAAACAGTTTGCAAAGATAGCTTATCAAAAAGCAAACTACATAAAACATAAAAAAGAGTATAAATACAAATCTGCTTATAAAATAACAAAGATTATTTATAAAGATAGTGAGAGTTTTTTTGGTTACTATGATAAATCTCCTATAAGTAAAGACAATCGATATATCATATTTCAGTTAGTTTTAGAAGATACAAAAAACCTACCAGATGCAAATATACCTGTTGAATTGATACTTTATGATATACAAGATGAAACTTACAATATGATAGACCAACTAACAGCTTATAACTGGCAACAAGGCTCAAAACTTATGTGGCTAGATGAAAAAACCTTTATATTTAATAACTTTGATAAAGAACAAAATCAGTATATATCTAAGATGTATGATATAAATACCAAAGAGCTTAGAGCCATAGATGCTCCTATATATGACTGTTTTGAAGAACAGTATGCTTTGAGTGTTGATTTTGATAGATTGCAGATGTTACGACCTGACTATGGGTATAGAAACAAAACAGATATAGTTATGGATTGGGATGATAATAAAAATGATGGCATTTACCATATAGATTTGCAAACAAATCAAAAAAAACTTTTACTCCCTATACAAAGTATTATAGATATGCATCACAAAGGGTCTATGGTTGGTGCAAAACATAAGTTTAACCACATCATGATATCTCCCGATGGAAGTAAGTTTATGTTTTTGCATCGTTGGTTTGTAGGTGAGAGAAAGTTTGATAGTCTTATAGTGGCAGATATAGATGGGACAAATATCAAGTGCTTAAGTGATGATGATATGGTTAGTCACTGTTTTTGGTATGGCAATGATAGTATTTTTGGCTATCTAAGAGATAAGGAGTTTGGTGATAAATACTATATGATAGATATACAAACTGGCAAAAAAGAGATAGTAGGTCAAAATATCATAGATAGTTTTGGAGATGGTCATCCGCATATACATGATAGTAAGATACTTTTTGATACTTATCCAAACAAGAGCAGGATGAAAGAACTTTATATTTTTGATTTAAAAGATAGTAAACTTGAAAAGATAGGAGAGTTCTTTGAATCATTTGACTACTATGGCGAGACTAGATGTGACTTACATGCAAGGTTTAGTTTTGATGGTAAAAAAGTTTTTTTTGATTCTGTTCATGAGGGTAAAAGACATCTTTATATGTTAGATTTGGAGAGTGTCCATGCAAGTTAGTGTTATCATAGTTACTAGAAATGAAGAGAGATATATCTTAAACTGTATCAAGTCTATAGAGACACAGTTTGAAAAAGATGACAAATGGGAACTCATCATAGTAGATGGTATGAGTGAAGATAAAACCAAAGAGATAGCATCTGAGTATTTAAGTAGTGTAGATTATGATTATCAGATACTAGAAAATGAAAAGAAGATACTATCTGCTGGTTGGAGCATCGGTATAAAAAATGCAAAAGGTAAGTATGTAGTTAGACCTGATGCACATGGAGCTTTACATAAGGGATATATAAAGTATGGTTTAGAGGTTTTAGAACAAAAGCCTGATGTTACAGCGGTAGGTGGTGCGTTAGAGACAAAAGCCAAAGGCTTTTGGGGTGGTGTTATCAAAGAAGCACTCTCTTCCAGAGTGGGGGTAGGAAACTCCAGCTTTAGGACAGCTACACAAAGTGGATACTACGATACTGCTGTCTTTGCACTTTATAGAAAAGAGATATTTGATAAAGTGGGCTACTTTGATGAAAAGCTAGTTCGACATCAAGATAACGATATGCATAGACGAGTCAAAGAGGCTGGTGGAAAGTTTTATCTTGATATCCGTATGGTCGCAGACTATTATTGTCGTGATACTGTTCCTAAGCTTTTAAAGCAGATGTTTAACATAGGACGGTATTTGCCAGATGTCATGAGTGACGGTAGTTTGAGTGTTAGGCACTTTGCTCCGTTTATATTCTATATGGTTTTGGTTGTGTTGTTGTTGTTTGGATTGATAAGCTCTGTATTTACATGGTTAGCTTTATTGATATTTGGTAGTTATCTATTTGTTGTTTTGATTGATAGTTTGTTGCGAGTTGCGAGAAGTAAGAAAATCGCTATCTTGCTAAATATTCTTATCATTCCCTCTATGCATGTTAGTTATGCTTTTGGGACATTAGTTGGGTTTATTAAAAGATTATTTTATATATAGAACTATTTTCTTGAGGAAAATAAAATTCCTCAAGAAAGCCTATTACCTATTTTCAAGTTCCTCAGCAATTTGTTTTTTAGAGTTACTGTCTTTAGCTTCAAGTTCCTCAGCAATTTGTTTTTTAGAGTTACTGTCAAGCTTTTTATTTTGAGTGTTTTGCGGCTTTTGTGTAGGCTCTGCATCGCTACCACCACATCCAGATAGCAATAGTAATCCAATTCCAAATACAATAATTAAATTTTTCATGATTTTATATATCTCCTCATACTTATTAAGTTAGTTTTATTTATAATAGAACTCCTTAAAATTAAATTTTAAAATATACGAAGTTCTATTAAGGTATTTATTTTATGGTATAACCGTTGTGCTAGTTGCATGACCAGCACCATTGTTTGCAGTTACAGCAAACTTATGACCAGCTCCAACATTGTGAAATGTATAAGAGGTATTACTTGCTGCTACTTGTACAGAATGCCAACCAGTATCAGGGTCTTTATCCCATACATAGTAGTAATCAACACCATCTTGACTATTCCAATTTACTGTAACATCACTACCATTTGCTGAAACAGTTGCCTGTGGTGCATTTGGTATAGTTATGTTTACAGATACAGAAGCACTAGTTGCATGACCAGCACCATTGTTTGCAGTTACAGCAAACTTATGACCAGCTC
>JAOZKZ010000068.1:0-1883 GCA_029935075.1 Campylobacterales bacterium | reverse complement strand
TAACATCACTACCATTTGCTGAAACAGTTGCCTGTGGTGCATTTGGTATAGTTATAGCTAGCTCTCCCAATGTCGTTACACTTCCACTTACACCCGCACTATCTGCCGCTTGCAACGAAGCTAACGAACCACCTAGCATCAATGCCATCGACAAAGGTACTAATAATTTTTTCTTTATCATAATCTTCTCCTTATTTTGTTTTTATTTTTAAATTTTATCGTTTGTAACTTTTACTGTATAAGCATAAGTTACACCTGCTCTCACATGATTGTCTCTATAGACTTCTGCATCTGCTGATACTGAAGCTAGAAACTTACCATCTCTATATATCTTGTAGCCTCTCTCTTCTCCACTTTTATCATGATCCCATCTTAAAGTAACAGAGTGGTTATCTACATCAGTAAACTCTAGTTTTTTTATCTCATCTGTAAAGATATGAAACTGATGTTCTTCACCATTTACAGTAGCAGATACATTTGAACCTACCTCTGCCGTTACTCCTGCATAAAAAGTATCATGATCTACAGTTCTTTTTACACTAAAATCACCATGATGTTGAAAATTAGCATCTACATTGACATTGCTATCTCCAACATAAAATGCATAAGTAGAATCTTTTGCTACATGGTGTGTATGAGTATGATTATCTATCTTGTATATGGGGTAATCTAGCTTTTCAGTCCTATATGTTGGAGTGCCATCTTCCTGATATGAAAAATCAACACTATACTCACTATCCCAATCAAGTCTATGTTTAGGAACTATTGCATACTCTCTATCATTTAAGTTTTCCCTAGCCCATTCTGTTTCTATTATAGTACCATTATAGTTTTTTAGTGCAAAATGGTTTACTCTTATATCTCCACTTTTATCGGGGTTAAACTGGATACCTACTGGACGCCCATAAACTCTATCAATATGATACGGTAGATAATTATCATCTATATAAGAAGGACTTAATTTAGCATAAGTTGCATGTGGATACTGGGCTAGTTTAGTATTCGTATCATAAGTATAGTGTACATCAAACCAATCTGTACTTATACTATGATTTACTTCACCAACACCTATCGCTTGTAACGAACTTAGCGAACCACACAACAAAAGAGATATCGACATAGTTGTCAAGATTTTCTTTTTTACCATGATTTCCTCCTTATTTTTTAAGATAGCGGTAAATATATACTATATAATTATTATTTTTATTACTAACACAAATAATTATATTTAAGATATTATTAAAACTTAATTAAATTACCTTTAAAATAAGTAATAATTAAATAGTTAAAAGTGATGAATATTTCAGCTATTTGTAACCTTTATTGTATAAGTATAAGTCATATCTGGCAATACTGTGCTATCTGTATAAGTATCTATATCATTTGATACTTGAGTTAAAAACTCTCCATCTCTATATATCTTATAGCCACTCTCTTCTCCACTCTTTTGATGAGTCCATTTGAGTGTTACTGAATTGCTAGTTTTATCGGTAAACTCTAGGTTTGTTATCTCTTGGGTAAATATATGAAAATTAAATGTCTTACCACCTATAGTGGCTGTTGTATCAGCACCTATGTTGGCAGTTACAGTAGTATAGTAAGTATCTTTATCTAAAACCTTTTCAAATCTAAGTCCACCTTGCTGACTGTAATTGGTACTCACAGTATTGCAATTTTCTGGTTTTACAAAAAATGCATAAGTAGAGTTTTTGGCTATATCATATGTAGTTTGAGTATCAGCTAGAGTATGTATCGGATGCTCTAACAATTTAGTTTTAAATGACCAAGTTTCACTCTTTTGCACTCCATCTTCACTATATGTAAATACTGTCGTATAGTTTGTATTCCAGTTTAGTCTATTTATAGGAAATATGACAAATTGC
>JAOZKZ010000232.1 GCA_029935075.1 Campylobacterales bacterium | reverse complement strand
GCAGCAATGAGTTTAAACTGTTCACTCTCAAGCAGACCATTTCCAAACACATCCCCACTCATTGAGCCAACACCAACGATAGAGATAGACTCTTTATAAAAATCAACACCATCTTCTATGAAAAATCTTTGAGATGCTTTTATCGCACCTTTTGCCGTAACCCCCAATTTTTTATGATGATAACCATTGCTAGAGCCACTTGCAAATGCATCTTGAAGCCAAAACCCACGGCTAATTGCTATCTCGTTTGCCCTGTCACTCATGCTTGAAGTTCCCTTATCAGCAGCTACAACAAAGTAAGGGTCATCACCATCATAAATAACTGATTTCGGATTTCTTATAACTTCACCATCTTTTTGATTATCAACCACATCCAAAAGTGCATTGATAAACCTCGTGTAATAGTCTTCAAATTCCTCTTTATTGATATCAGTTTTATGTATGACAAATCCCCCTTTTGCACCTTTGGGCACAATGATGGAGTTTTTCGCCTCTTGTGTAGTCATAAGGGATTTGACCTCAGTTCTAAAATCTTCAGTTCTATTACTCCATCTAATCCCTCCACGACACACTTTTGAAACCCTTAAATGGGTTCCTTTCATATCATGGGCATAAACAAAAGTCTCATAATGAGGTTGAACACCTTTTAAAATATGAGATAACTGACTCACATCAAACTTAAGAGCAAGTGTATCACCATTTGTAAAATAGTTGGTTCGTACTAAAGATTGCAATATCTCATATACAAGTTTTAAAACCCTGTCATCATTTATGTTTTCAATCTCTTTAAAAGCCTTTAAAGTACCTTCTTCAATCAAAACTAATTTTTTATCTCTATCATGTATGTTTGGGTCAAATTTGACAAGAACAAACTGTAAAAATAGTGCAAAAAGTCCATGATATTTTATGATACAAGCTTCCAAAGAGCTCTTGTTAAAATCAGGAATAACTTGCTGTGCATAATTTCCGAATGCACGAGAAATGAGTATCTCCCTTGCACTAAAATTTTCAAGTTGCACCAATCCTAAAAGCTTACCTTTTTCAATCTTTCCTCCAAGAACTCTCAAAAGTACATCTTTGATATTTTTGGCATTTTTAACAAGCAATCCCTCTACTTCACTAGAGAGTGACAGCTTTGTAACAAAAACTCTATTTTCAGCCTCATAAGTAATCTCACTAATAGTAGTAAATCCAAAATCCCCAAAAATAGGAATAATATCTGAGATAGCCATACGCTTTTTTGAATAAATCTTTATCTCACTCTCAGCTTCTTCACAAATCTGTAAAGTCAAATCAGACTTAGACAATTCATCAGCAACCTCACTACTAATAATCAAATCACTCTCTTCTATCAACTGGCTACATACGGCTTGAAGTTTTTTCTGCATTAAAATCCTTTTGTATTATTATAGCAAATTGAAGTAATCCAATAGTAACAGAAGTTCTTAATGTATAATAAATTGTTATACATTAAGGTGTTGTGCTGTACCATACTAATATAAGTTTTAATTATAAAGGATTGTAATATGAAGTATAAGTTTTTAGGTTCAGTAGTATTAAGTATGGCACTTACAGTAGGCATTACAGGTTGTGGTAGTGACAATGATAATCCCATCACAGTAAACCCAAATGCTGAGACTGATAAAGTAGCAGCAGCATTACAAGTAGAAGCACAAAAAGCTATAGATGCTTCATTAGTAGGTGTGGTAGAAGCTGATAAAATTCCATTTGGTGATGGAAGCTTTAGTCCATTTTCTCGTGTTGCAATCTTTCCAACTGTGAAAGGAACAGATGGTAAAATCGACCATAATGCAACTGATGCTAAAGTAAAAGCACTAGGTATGACATTTGCCAAATATGTTGCAAATACAGATGAACCCAAAGAGGACAATGCTACATTTAAAGGTGCAAATTGGATTGTAGGTGGTGTTGAGGGAACATCTGCAACAGCGGAAGAGATACAGCCACATATCATACAAATCCCTACAAAAAAACCAATCAATCCTAACTTCCCAAATTCAACGAAAAATACAAAAAAAGTTCAAGTTATAGAAGTATGTAACAGTACTTATGCAGGTAAAGCACTAGGTGTAAAACCTATAGGTGGTGAAAAATTACCAAATGGTATATATCACACTACAGCCCTACCATGTGAGGTAACTTTCTATAATGATGAAAAAGCAATTTATGTAGATGTACTTAACCCTGAAACAATCTTTACACTATTTTTTACAGAAGTTTTTACAGACCCATTGATGGATATTCCAGCATTTAAAACTGAGATGATGGCACTTCCAACACAAGTAAGAAATGAAATCTCTGCGATGGTTTATAATGCATTTGATGCACAAAAAGAGACTTATTCAAAAACTGCAATAAAAATGGGACCTATCTTTTCCTCTATGAGCAAAACACTTGAATTACCAAAAACTATTGAGCCCTACAAACATATTTCTTATACAACTAATGATAAAGAGTTTACTAAAACAGATGCAAAAGCAATAGCACAAAAAATTATGAATGTTATGACAATTCACGGAAATCCAAATGCAGGTAAGCAAGAAGCCACTTTATATAATGCCCTTCCAAGTGTAATGCAAACAAAAGCTGTTGCACCTTCGTGGAGATCAGCTCGACATGAGCCACTAAAAGTTCCAGGCGGTTCATGGATTATAGAAGCATGTTCACCAGTCTATGCTAAAGAAGCCTTATCAACTGGAGAATTTCACACACCAGCACTGCCATGTGAGATAGCCGTATTTGTAAATCCTGATGACAATAAAACTATAGATGTCTCTATTTTAAGTCCAGACTTTATGTTTAACGGTCTGTTTTCTGATAGTATGCAAGATATGAATGCAACTCAAAAAGCATATTTTGGAAATATTATCTCAAATATTCAAGGAGATTTAGAACAAATCATTAGTTATGCTATGGAAAACAATGTTAGCGAATTTGGAGATTTTGCAGATGGAGCAGAAATAAACCCTATAACTTACTAAAATTTAGATAAAAGCTTTCGGGCTTTTATCTGTCAGCAGATAGTTATATTTTAGATATAATTATCATCATGAAAACAGTAAAACAAAAACAGTTCAACCTTGCTATGAAAAGCTATAATAATAGCGACCGATATAAGCATATCTACAAAATCGTATCAACACTAAATGTATCTATGCAAATCATACTTCTTTTTATACTTTTTTCATTAACCCTCCCATGGTATTTGTATCTTGTCGGATTTTTTATAGCCTATTTTCTTACAGACTTCATAAACGGTTTAGTGCATATGTACATGGACAACAACGATAACTACAACTCTATTTGGGGACCTTTTATCGC
>JAOZKZ010000067.1 GCA_029935075.1 Campylobacterales bacterium | reverse complement strand
CGTCTATCATGCCCTGCTCTATCTTCTACAAAGGTTATAAGCTCTTTATAGCTTTTTTCACTTGGTTTAACTTCATCAAGTATTTCACATATCTTAGCAACGATATAAAGATTATCTCTCTCATTTCGTCCACCGATATTGTAAGTCTCTCCTGATTTTCCATCATGATAAGCTAGGTCTATTCCTGTACAATGGTCTAACACATATAGCCAATCTCTAATGTTTTTTCCATCTCCATAGATTGGTATAGGCTCATTTGCTAATGCTTTTCTTATGATAGTAGGGATGAGTTTTTCATCATGTTGCTTTGGACCATAATTATTTGAACAGTTGGTTATAACAGTGTTAAGTCCAAAAGTATGATGATAACTTCTAACAATCATGTCACTTGATGCTTTAGAGGCTGAGTATGGTGAGTTTGGAGCATAAGGTGTGGTTTCGGTAAACAAACCTGTTTCTCCAAGTGTTCCATAAACTTCATCCGTTGAGATATGATGAAATCTACAATCTTTATATTTTTCTTTATAAGTAAATGGTTTCTCCATCCAATAGTTCTTAGCAACATCTACTAAAGTATAAGTACCATTAACATTGGTCTCTATAAACACCCCTGGGTTTTTGATAGAGTTATCTACATGGGACTCCGCCGCAAAGTGGATAACTCCTTGTATGTCATGCTCTTTAAATATCTTCTCAACAAGCACTCTATCTTTGATATCACCTTCTATAAAAGTATAGTTTGGATGATTTTCTATCTCTTTAAGATTTTCAAGATCTCCTGCGTAGGTGAGTAGGTCAAGATTAATAATTTTATAGTTTTTGTACTTATCTAAAAAGTATGGTACAAAGTTACTGCCTATAAAGCCAGCACATCCTGTTAAAAGAATATTTTTATTGTTCATTTGTTAGTCCTTTATTATATCCGACAAGAATATTTAACTGTTCTATAGCTATTACATTTAACTTTTCTAATCTTTGTTGTGGTTCTATTGCTTGCTTGATAAACTCTGCATTTAACACTTCTATATTTGCCAATACCACTAGTTGTTCAACCGTGGCATAATCTCTTATATTTCCCTTTTTATCGCTATTGTTTTCTTTCCACTCTTTAGCAGTTTTTCCAAAAAGAGCAACATTCAAAAGATCTGCTTCAGTTGCATATATAAAGCTGATTTTATTTTTGGCTATGTCTGGTGGGATAAGATTGTTCTTGATAGCATCCGTATGGATATGATAATTCATCTTTACAATAGTTCTTTTGATATCCCATCCAAGTTGCTGTTTTTCTATCTCATCTTCTTTGAGCCTTTGAAATTCTTTGATGAGAAATAATTTAAACTCCGCACTTATCCAGCTTGCAAACTCAAATGCGATATCTTTATGAGCATAAGTACCACCATATCGACCTGACTTGGTTACAATTCCTATGGCATTTGTCTGTTTAGCCCACTTTGTGGGAGAAAGTGTAAAGCTATTAAGTCCTGCCTCATTTCTAAAGTGGTCGAATTCGACCCCTTTAAAACTAGGGTTGTTTATCTTTTCCCATAGTCCAAGAAATTCTATTGTATTTTTATTTCTAAGCCAGTTTTTTACAACATCTTTTGGTTCATCACTATTTTTACTTTTTGCTATATCCGTTAAGGAGATGAAGTCTTTTTCATGATATGTTGTCAATGAGATAGTTCTATTTTGAACGATAATTTTATCTTTCACTATCGCTTCTCTCCCATTTTTATCAGACATTCACTCAAACTATCTTTCCAAAACGGAATTGTGATGTTAAATGTTTTTTTAATTTTTGATTTGTTAAGCAAACTATAGTGCGGACGAGGAGCTGGTAATGGATATTCATGTGTCTCTATCGGCACAATTTCACACTTTATCTTTGCCATCTTCATAATCTCTTTTGCAAAGTCATACCAACTCAAAACCCCTTCATTGGAGTAGTGATAAATTTCTGGCTTCTCATTATCTAGCTGTGGCAAGATATCAAGAATGGCTTTGGCTAAATCTCTTGCATAAGTTGGCGTGCCTACTTGGTCATAGATAACTCTTAACTCATCTCTCTCTTTACCATACTTCAACATCGTTTTTACAAAGTTTGCTCCAAAGCTACTATATACCCATGAAGTACGGATAATGATGCTGTTTTGGGGGGAAATCTCTTGTAATGCTTTCTCCCCATCTAGTTTTGTTTTACCATATACACTTGGAGGGTTAGTAACATCATCTTCAAGATAAGGTTTATAGTTTTTTCCGTCAAACACATAATCAGTCGAGACATGTATAAGTTTTAACTCTCTATCTTTGGAGATTTCAGCTAGATATTTTACTGCCAAGTGGTTTACTGCATCTGCTATAGTTTCATTTTCTTCTGCTTTATCAACAGCCGTATAAGCAGCACAATTTATAATCACATCTATTTTATTTATCTCTACAAAAGATTCTATTGCTTTTTTATCAGTTATATCTAACTCATCTGCATCTGTAAAAAAGAAAACATTATCACTATCATAGCTTAACTCTTTTATTTCACTACCTAATTGCCCATTGGATCCGGTCACTAAAATATTAGACATAAAGGTTATCCTCAAAGTTAAAAACCTCTGCATCTTTTAAAAGTGGCTGAGTTGTATCTTTTTGTGAAAGCTTCAATTTTTCTCTTTGGGCTACCCACTCGATACCAATAGAAGGGTCATCAAATGAAATTCCTCTATCACATTCTGGAGCATAATAATTATCTACCTTGTAAGCAAATGTAGCATAGTCACTAAGTACTATAAACCCATGTGCAAATCCTCTTGGTACAAAAAGTTGTCGTTTATTTTCACCTGTAAGCTCAACAGATACATGTTGACCAAAGGTTGGACTTCCTTTTCGGATATCAACGGCGATATCTAAAACTCTTCCCTCTATCGCACGAACAAGTTTAGTTTGAGAAAATGGTGGCATCTGATAATGTAATCCTCTTAAAACCCCATAAGTTGATTTAGACTCATTATCTTGACAAAAGTTCACTTTAAATCCTAAAAAATCTTCAAGCTTATCTTGCCTAAAAGTCTCTACAAAGTATCCTCTATCATCTCCATGAACCACAGGTTCAATGATAACAACATCAGGGATTTCACATCTTATAAAATTCATCTCTTTACTATTCCCTCTTCTGCTCTTTTTAAAAGGTATTGACCATAACTATTTTTCTTTAGTGGCTGAGCAAGTTTAATCAACTCCTCTTTTCCAATATAGCCCATCTCATAAGCTATCTCTTCAATACAGGCTATTTTTAACCCTTGTCTTTTTTCCATAGTTTGTATAAAATTTGATGCTTCTAAAAGAGATTCATGGGTTCCAGTATCCAGCCATGCGTATCCTCTTCCCATCAATTCTACTTTTAGATTACCTTGTTCTAGATAGACTTCATTAACTGATGTTATCTCTAACTCTCCTCGTTCACTTGGTTTAACATTTTTAGCAATTTCTATAACTTCATTGGTATAAAAGTAAAGTCCGGTTACCGCATAATTACTTTTTGGATTTGTCGGTTTCTCTTCGATACTTGTAACATTTCCTTTTTCATCAAAACCAGCAACGCCATAACGCTCTGGGTCTGTTACATAGTACCCAAAAATTACAGATTTTTTCTCTTCTTTTACGGTTTGTACACTATCTCTTAAAAGGTCAGTAATTCCATGTCCATGGTAGAGGTTATCTCCCAAAATCAAACAGACATCATCACTCCCTATAAACTCTTCTCCTAAGATAAAAGCTTGTGCTAATCCATCTGGAGTTGGTTGGACAATGTAGGAAAGTTTGATACCAAGTTTACTTCCATCACCCAAAAGAGTTTTAAAACTTGGAAGTGCTTCAGGGGTTGAGATAATCAATATCTCTTTGATACCTGAAAGCATCAAAACTGAAAGTGGGTAGTAAATCATCGGTTTATCATAGATGGGAAGTAATTGTTTGATGACTTCTTGTGTGATGGGGTAGAGTCTTGTTCCACTACCGCCTGCTAGAATGATACCTTTCATAGAGAACCCTTATTAATTAATTTATTTCTTTTATATTATCATTAATTCTCTTATATAAGGAAAGTATCTCTTCTTTCTTAGAAATATAACTATTTTTGTTTGCTATCAAGTGTGCTGAAGAGTCCATAATCTCTTCTACTACTTTAAGTCCATTTTGCTTCATGGTAGTTCCAGTTTCGACGATATCTACTATCGCATCTGAAAGTCCTACAATTGGAGCTAATTCGATAGAACCATTTAGTTTGATAACTTTAACAGCCATCGCCTTTTTAGCAAAATGTTTTTTTGTGATATTTACAAGTTTGGTAGCTATGATAATTTCTGGTGCATTATTATCCAATGAATCCTCATTTTTCATCCCAACACAAATCTTACACTTTCCAAAACCAAGATCTAGTAATTTTACCAAATCCAAATCTCTCTCTTCCAAGATATCAAGTCCAGCTATTCCAATATCTGCTGCTTGATGTAAAACATATTCAACAACATCTTGGTTTTTCACTAGTAAAAATTTAAAATTTTCAGTTTGTAAAATGAGCTTTCTATCATCAAACTCTATCTTCTCTCCATATGCTTTTTCAAAAACCTCTAAAGTCTGATCTGCAATTCTACCCTTAGGTAATGCTATCGTCAACATGATTCTATCTCCATTATCACTTTTTTCATCCCCTCAAAAACCAAATCTTTTTTATAAACACTATTTTTAAAATAACGACTAAACAACTCGCCATCTCCGCCACAAAAATAAATCTTTCTATTTTTTGAAACCTCTTTTATCATCAGATATGGTGATTTAAAAGTTGCAAAGTTAAGTGCTTCATGGGTGTTTTGAGGTAACTTTTCTAAGTTTATATCATAATCTATATCAAATTTTAAAACTGTTGATATATTAGCTAAACTCTCTTTATAGGCACTAATTCCAGGCATGATAAATCCACCTTCATGTACGCCATGGTGCATAACATCAACAGTAATTGCACTTCCAGCATCTACAATTACACCGTCATCTATACTACAACATGCAGCTACTCTATCTATCCCCATGCCTTTATACTCAGTTTTTAATTTAAAATATGGTGCTAAATCAATTCCATTTTTAAAATCTTTTATCTTAGGATTTACATTGATATAATAAAAAGGGTTCACCTCATCAAAATCATCTACATGGGTAACTTTACCATTTTCATAACATTTGATATTTGTATTTCCACAATCATACAGAAGCATTGATTAATACCCAACCATCTTGTTTCATCTGTTCTTTTGCCTTACCACACAAAGGCATCTGATAGATCAGAAGCTTCTTTTTATAGTTATGGTCTTGAACTACTTTTAACTTCTCTAAAAGCATCTCCAAATCATCTGCATTTTTTCTTAAAAACCTACTCTTTTGTACAAGGATAAAGATAGCAGCATAATAACTATTTGTATCCACACCCTCATAAATAGCTATTTTTTTTCGAGAGCCTAAAGTTTTTTTATCTATCTCTTTGAGTGACCTATAAAGATAATTTTTTTTCAATAAAACATTTACTAACTCTTTCATACTAACCTTTTTTCGGACAATGGATGATAATTTACCACCGTATCTCTTAAATCTTTTTTCTGTAAATGGGTATATATCTGAGTCGTGACGATACTCACATGCCCCAAAAGCTCTTGAACAACACGCAAATCCGCTCCACCCAAAATCATCGCCGTAGCAAATGAATGACGAAGCACATGAGGTGAAATGCCTAGATACTTTTGTGTTATCTTAAAAGCGGTAATGCGACTCATTCGTTTTCCTTGATAGGTAAGCCATAAATAATCATCTGGATTTTTTCTCTCTTCCAAGTACTCCTCTAAAACTGCCATGGCACTTGGAGCGATAGGAACCATCCGCTCCTTATCCCCCTTTGCATTTAACACCTTTAGCCAACCCTCTTGAATATCACTTTTTCTAACATTTATCGCTTCACTAACCCTAGATCCTGAGGCATATAAAAAAAGTATAAAAGCATAATCCCTAAGTCCCTTAAGAGTAGTTGTATCAATCAACTCTAAATGTTTTTTAATCTCTTCATATTCCAAAAATTTAGGTAGTGTTTTTGGTACTTTGGCTAACTTGATATTTGGTCTTTCTTTTTTAAAATCAGACTTCAAACAAAAATCATAAAAAGCGTTGATAGAGGATAGTTTGCGATTTAGGGTTCGACTATTTGGGATTGTGGCTAAAAATGCTATCAACTCATCACTAGAGGTAGCTATCGCATCTTTTTTTGTGAACACTTCAAACTGCAAGAGGTCATTTTTATAAGCTTCGATTGTGTGAGAACTCAAAACTTTCACAATCGCTATATACTCTAAAAATGCCTCTACTGCATACGACATGACTATTTTATATCGATATACTTATCATCAAAATAGATTCTATTACCAGATACAAACAAAGAGCTCTTTATCTCATCTGGCATCTTTATAACTCGGTAAGAACTTAAATCATTTTCTATCTCTAACAGATAGCCTTTTCGCTCAACAGCATAAAGTTTATCACTATCAAATACAGAAGAAAAAAGTGCATATTGAAATTTTAGCTCTTTAAGTTTTTTGAGTTTCTCATCAAGCATCACAACGCGTCCACTTTTTGTAAAAACATAAACCTTACGATTTTTATAGATGATATCTTTAACATCGATGCTGATGTTGTTTATCGATTTAGGATCGATTGCAATTATCTTTGATGAAGTTGCTGCTATGAGTATATTGTTCTGTACATTTAAGAACATTACATTATTAAAAAGTGCTTTATTACTAATTGCAACATCTCTTAAAACCACTTTTTTTGTAGAGTCCATGATAAGCAATCGTCCATCAAGTGTAGCAAAAACAACCAAATCATTTAGAAAAACAGGATTTGCAAGTCGTGCATCTACTGCTACTACACTTGCTAAGGGCTCTTTATAAATCATCTGATTAGCTTGGATATCATAAAGCATAATCATATTATCACCAAAAACCATCGCTAAAAGATTATTTTTTAGTGCTGCACTTACCAATTGTTGAGGAAAGTTCTTTTCAAAAACAACTTTGCCTGAATCTCCAAGAACTTTTACCTCTCCACTACCAGAGGTTATCACTACTTTTTCATCAGATCTATTTACAAAACGAAATCCACTAGGAATCATAATCGTAAGCAATCCACCATTTTTAGAGATGACCTGACCATTTTGATAAGTTGCTCCATCACGAGATACATCTGCTAACGCAGATTTCATCGTTTTGTTATATCCGATATCTGCATCTACTTTTTTAGGTTCATAATACTTTCTAGAACTACATCCAATAAAAAGAAGAGAGAGTGCTAAAATTAAAAAAATATTTCTCATAAATTTCTCCCTCTATTTCAGATAATGCTTAAAGCTCTGTGCGATTTGCTGAAGCTGTGAAGACTCTGGAATTTGAGCTAACAATGCTTTAGCTTCTTTACTTTTCCCCTCTTTAAAAAGTGTATAAACTTCTTGAAGTGAAGCAAACTCTTTTAAAATAGCACCCTGTTTCAAAGAATACTCAGCCATGCCTTTTCCCGACAATGATGCTTTTTGGTAGGATAAAAGATCTTTTAAAATAGGGTCTGAAATCTGGGAACTAATCGCTTCAAGTTTTGCTACATCAGCATTTTTCATCTCATTTGAAAAAAGAAAAAGTTGATAAAGTTTTGGATTTTTAGATTTTAGGGTTGCTAGTGCTTCTTTATCCGTAGGATTTTTTGTCAAAGTTGTATAAGCCTCATTTGAAGTAATTAAGCTCTTCTCTTTCATGGAGTTATACAAAGCCAAACTTAGGGCTGCAACAACAACTAAAACAGCAAGTACTATCAAAAGTTTTTTATATTTTTTCCAAAATCCCTCTGCCTTAACGATACTCTCTAAAAACTGCTCTTCTGCACTTAACTCTTTTTTTACCGCTTCTATATTCTCTTTCAAACTCAATGTTTTTCCTTGTTACATTTTTATGATAACAAGAAATATAACATAGCTAATATTAAATGCACTTATGCTAATATTTTTACTAGAGTTCTTGCAAGACTAATTAAAGATTGAGATAGTTGTTAGAGTGCATTAATTTTTAAAAATAAAAATTGAGTAATAGCCATAGCTATTGCGATAGTTTTATTTTTAAAAAGTGATGTACTATAGCAAATATATCTTCTTTAATTAGTCTTTCAAGAACTCTTTATAATATAAAGGTATTTAAGTTATGAAAATAGATGAAACCCTACTACAAAAACTAGAAAAACTCTCCTCTTTACAAATAGAAGACAGTAGAAGAGAAGATACAATTAAAGAGATTGGTCAAATTGTTGATTTTGTTGAAAACTTAAGTGAATTAGATTTAGAAAACGAAGAAGCCTCTTTTTCAACTATTAGTGGAGGAACCCCTTTTAGAGAAGATATTCCAAGTACTGACCCTAAAATCATAAAAACAATTTTAGAAAATGCTCCAAAAACTGACGGAGGTTTTTTCGTAGTTCCAAAAATAATTGAGTAGCTTTAACCCAAATTATGCAATAGAGATTGAAATATAGTGTTTAAACAATTTATGAATCATGTCGATATATTCTAAAATATTATTTAAGGATATATACTCATGGAATCAGCAACACTTGAAAAACCCCAAGCACAATCAATGGACATCAACACCCTTTTAAAAAATGTTGTAGCCCATGGTGCATCAGATCTTCACTTAGTTAGTAGAAGTGAACCACAAATTAGAATAGATGGAAAACTCGTTCCTCTAAACTTAGCCATACTTGATGGACAAGCTATCGAAGAGATGTGCTATACACTCATCACAGATAAACAGAAAAAACACCTTGAGGAACACAAAGAGGTCGATTTTGCATTTGCCATTCCAAATGTTGGAAGATTTCGGGGAAACTACTACTACACTATTGGAAATGAACTAGCAGCTGCATTTAGAATTATTCCTACTGAAATTCCAACACTTGATGATTTAGGTTCTCCTGCAATTTTTAAAGAGATTATTAAAAGAGAGAAAGGTCTTATTTTAGTTACAGGTCCTACAGGTTCAGGTAAGTCAACAACACTTTCAGCACTTTTAAATGAGATAAATTTGACTGAACATAAACATGTCATAACAGTTGAAGATCCAGTGGAATTTATCCACCAAAATAAAAAATCACTCTTTTCTCATAGAAATGTTGGTGAAGATACAAAAAGTTTCTCCTCAGCACTAAAATATGCAATGCGTGAAGATCCTGACATCATCCTCATCGGGGAGATGCGTGATAAAGAGACGATTGAAGCAGCTTTGACTGCGGCTGAAACGGGTCACTTAGTATTTGGTACACTTCATACAAACTCAGCAGTTCAGACGATAAATAGAATTGTTGACACATTTGACGGAAGTGAGCAACTTCAAATTAGAAATATGCTCTCTGTTTCTCTAGCTTGTGTTATCTCTCAAATGCTTATTCCTAAAAAAACAAAAGGTCGAGTTGCTGCTCAAGAGATTATGATAAACAATCATGCGATTGCCAACCTTATCCGTGAAAATAAGATACACCAACTCTATTCACAAATGCAACTCAATCAAGCAAATACAGGAATGCAAACACAAACTCAAGCACTCACAGCTTTTGTTGAAAAAAATATTATCAGAAAAGAGGATGCACTTCGTGTCTCTTCACAACCAGAAGAGCTAAAAGGCAAGATTGGAGTTTAAAAAGTAACATTTTTTTACTTCTCTCTTTTATTCTAAAACATTTATCTGCTATAATGATTGACAATATCATTATAAAAGGTAATTTGTTTTATGGAAAATGTATCACTACTAGACTTAGTTTCAATCGCTCTCATTCTTTTTTTAGGTATAAAAGGAATTCTTCGGGGATTTGTAAAAGAGGTTTTTGGACTTATCGGAATTATTGGAGGTATCTTTATAGCCTCAAAATATGCTCAACTTGCTGGAGAGTATGCAGATGCAAACTTTCTATCACTTCAAAATAAATCTTCTATCTATCTTATAGGTTTTATCGCTGTATTTATCCTATTTTGGATTATTGCCACTTTTGTGGGTTCTATGCTTGGCAAACTTGTCAACTCTAGTGGACTTGGAATTGTTGATAAAATTTTAGGATTTATTGTTGGTGGAGCTAAAATATTTCTTATATTTTCAGTTATCATTTATGTTCTCTCTTCCATCGGTATCTTTAAAGGTAGCCTTAACTCGATCTTTGAGGGAAGTATGATGTATCCAATTTTTAAAGAGTTGGGTTCTAAAATTGTGCAAATAGACCCAAGCCAATTAAATGAAAAAGCCGTAGAAAAAATAAACATACAATCGGAGTAACATATGCAGAGCATTGAAAATTTATCTTATGAAGAGCTTTTGGAGAAATTCAAGACTCTTTTGAAAACAAATAACTTAAAGTATACGACGCAAAGAGAAGCAATTTTAAAAACACTTTATGACCATCCAGATCACTTTACGCCAGAAAATCTTTATATACTTGTAAAAAAGAACTATCCTGAGCTAAATACTGGTATAACAACCGTTTACAGAACGCTCAACCTACTTGAAGAGAACAATATCGCTACCTCGATTTCTTTTGGCTCAGCTGGAAAAAAGTTTGAACTTGGAAACAAACCACACCATGACCATCTTATCTGTGAGAAGTGTGGTGACATCGTGGAGTTTGAAAATGACGAGATAGAAAAACTTCAAGAGAAAATAGCTAAAATGCACGACTTTAAATTAACAAACCA
>JAOZKZ010000066.1 GCA_029935075.1 Campylobacterales bacterium | reverse complement strand
TTATTATAGTAAAAAATTAAAATAATTTCAAGCTTAAGAAAAACTTTTAGCCCGAAATTCAACAAATAACATACACTTTGTATGTTATTTGGCAAAAAACCCATTATTTATGCATTTTACACGATAAATATTTCAAAATGAAATATTTTTAAACTTATCTTTCAAAAAAGAATAAAATACCTCAAATATTAAATTTGGAGAAATTTATGCAGACAGAAAAAAAGATTTTGGAGCAAGTTAGTGAAACTATGCAGGCGAATGGTTATGGGTATAAAACTCAGCGAACTTATCTAAAATGGATAAAAGAGTATATCCTTTTTAATGGGAAGAAAAATCCACGAAACTTAGGGGTAGTAGAGATTGAACATTTTAAAAACTATATTGAGTTGACTAAAATGTTTTCATATGAGCTTAAAAAGCAAGCGACGCAGGCGATATTCTTTTTATATAGTCAAGTTTTAGGGGTTAATTTACAAAAAGAGTATATTCAATCTGCTAGAAATTTAAAGCCATTTGATAGAAAGAAAAAGCATCAATTAGTGCAGAGTGTGATGGTTTTTTAGTATAAACTCATCTATTCTATCTTGTAGCATAAAGTCTGATTTTAGGATGAGTTTTTTACTTTTTCCCAGTATGGTTTTTGCGACTGTAGGCGTTAGTATATCACAAGAGATGATTCCTATACTCATCATGTCTGAATCTTTTTGATACTGTTTGGAGTACATCATCACTATCGATATATCTTTAATTGTACGATTGTTTAGTGTCATATAAACACTGTTTTTGGTTTGAGCGTTAAAGAGTGTGATGAGTGATTGGTTTTCTTCGATAATGAGTTGACCTTTCATCTCTCCTCTATTTGGAATTATCTCTTTAACCTCAAAATTTTGATTTATAAAAAGCTCTGTTTCCCATAACATCTGCTCATCATCTGCTTTTTCAAAACTTCCATAAAAATAGCAATACCATTTTCCTACCAATTTCTCTAATAGAGGATGCTCCGCCTCATGAGGATATGACTCAGATATCCAATCTTTATAACTAAAACTAAGCTCTTTTATCGTTTTAAAGTTTGATATATAACCTCTTACATGTTGTCTATTTTGTACTATCGTAAAATTTTTATTTTGGACTAAACTCTCATAAGAGACTACATACTCATGGCTTTGTGCATAAAAGAAGTCATAGCTGTAACCACTCTTTTGAATCTGTTTTTTATAGACAAATGAGATATTTAAACCACTCTTGTATAACTTAGCTAAGATAACGGAAAATTTACTATCTTCTAACGCTTTAACACTCTCTATCACAAAAATAATGTTAAATTTTATCCCAGACCGTGCTCTTGCTATCACCAACTCTTTTATAGACTCTCTACCTACGGTCTCATACAGAAAGATATTTTCACTCTTCTTATATATAGGTAAAACGATATAGGCTTTTTTCTCATTTTTGGTTTCTAAAAATCGTAAAAATTCAAGATATACCCTCTTTCTATCTGATAAAAAATAGTCTTGACTTTTGGCAAATTTATCATACATGTTTTTAAAAGCATGAAACTCGGTAAACACCATGTGATGTGCTAAAGAGGTTTTGATATATGGTGAGGATTTTACATTGGAAAAAAAGGTATGTAGGTTTTCAATTTTTCTTTGATATCGAGAGAGATAACTCCCCGTTAGAAAATCCTCTTCATAAGTGTAAAAGTTTTCATCTGCACTCAAATACTCTGTCTCATTTAACACAAGATAGTGTTTACCTGCCTCCTCTTTACTCATCTTTATTTCACTCAAGATAACTTTTTTTGCTACAGGAAATTTTTTGTATTTATCATTGAGTCCAATTGCAACTCCATAGAGAATATTATTATACAGAGCATTTGAAGAACTGTTTTTTAGGGATGTTTCAAACAACATGGTGATATGGTCAAAACTGTTTTCAAATGTCAATGAAATCCTATTTTTAGCAAAAGTTATAAATCCTTCATATCTATCTACATCTTTTTTATTTGGAGGTGGTGTAACTTCTATGCTCCACTTGTTTTTAGATAAAGACTCGATATAGTCAATCGTATAATAGCTAACTTCGCCGTCATACATATAGATATATCGATAGTTTTGGTTAAGATTCTTCTCGTACTCAACATACTCTTTTATTTTGTCTGTAAAAGTCGCTATATCACTCTCTATAAACTCTGAAAGTGTAAAAAGTGGCTTCTTATCTACGACTAAACGACTAAAATCAAAATATTGATACTGTTTTTGTAAGTCTTTTTCACCAATTTTAGCACCATTAATATAATTATTTATGACTCTTCTTCGTGAAACGAGATAACTGCTATTTTCCTTTAACTTTTTTTGATTTGTGAAAAGTTTTATCATCCTATCAGTATCATAAACACAAAGCAATTTATAGACAATTCTAACTTTATCACCTAATATTTCATTAGTTGTTTTATCTATATTGCTATTGATTATCATACATGTTCCTCATTACATTAATATAGCTTAATAATATTAAAAACTAATTTAATATTAAAATAAACATTTCAAACTGCAATATTTTAGGCTCTATCCCAACTATTCCAGTATAGTGTCTTGAGTAGATTGTAGATTTATCCTATCATTCTGCTATAAATTATTTAAACAGGAGGCTTAATATGTTTTTTTTATATTTAAGCATAGCTTTTTTTATCTTTTCAGTGCCTTCAATGTTACTAATTGGATATATCGGTGAACTCTTAGAAGAGAGATTTGAACTTTTCAAAAAAATGAAAAAGAAGAGCAACGAAGAGATACTCTATCCCAAGGAGTATCAAGGGTATATAGAAAATTAGGTTATGTATACTACAATGTTGCGAAAATTCAATATATTGTAGGAAAACCATGGCACTTTATATCGTAGGACACAAGATTCCAGACTCTGACTCTATCTGCTCAGCAATTGCTGTAGCGTACTTAAAAAATGCCCAGGGGATAGAGGCAGTAGCTTGCAAACAAGGTGATATCAATCCAGAGACAACTTTTATATTGGATAAGTTTGGATTAGATATCCCTATCACAAAAACTTCATATGCTGGGGTTGATACTTTTATTACAGACACTACTGACCTTACTCTTTGTCCTGATGATATCATGGATGCAAATGTCATAGGAATTGTTGACCATCACAAGCTTGGGGATTTGACTACCTCTTCTCCGCTGGAAGCTTGGATACGACCTGTGGGGTGTTCAAACACTATTGTAAAAGAGATGTTTGATTTTTATGATGTTGAAATTCCAAAAGATATCGCAGGTATCATGCTGTGTGCCATTTTAAGTGATACTGTAATTTTCAAATCTCCTACATGTACCAAAGCAGATACAAAAGCGGTTAAAGAGTTAGCTGAAATTGCAGGCATTGAAAATCCAAAAGAGCTTGGTATGGAGATGTTTAAAATCAAGTCAGAGGTTGAAGGCACATCAATAAGAAATCTTGTTATGAGAGATTTTAAAGACTTTAACATGAGTGGTACAAAAGTCGGTATTGGGCAGTTAGAAGTTGTAGATCTTTCAGTCTTTGATAGTATGAAAGATGATCTGATTAAAGACCTTGAAGCTTTAAAAGTTGAAGGTGATAGACATAGTGTGATGCTTCTGTTGACAGATATCATGAAAGAGGGATCTGAGCTTTTGATTTCTAGCAATGATATTAGTAAAATAGAAACAGCGTTTGATAAAAAGTCTACAGAAGATAAAATGTGGCTTGATGGAGTTTTGAGTCGAAAAAAGCAGATTGTCCCCTTTTTAGAGAAAGTGTTTAAGTAATTAGTATGAAATTACTTTTTATATGTGAAAAAATAGACGCCCAACTTACATATTTGCTTGATCAATTAACAAGTCAAAATATCGTTGCAGAGTATTTGATATTGCCTACTTTTACACTATATAGAGAAGGTAAAGAGAGAGTAATTCAACCGCCAGAGAGTGGTCTCGGCTTTTTAGAAGAAAATGGACCGCTTCAAGGACTTGCTAAAACACTAAAATATAAAAAATTTTTTGAGCTCTTAGCACATTACGATAGTGTTAACATTTACAAGTCAACGCCCCTTTGTGCACAACATCTTGATAACATTCGAAAACTCTCTAAAAGCTATTTTGTTACTGTAGAAGATGCACCCATTGAACACAATAGACAAATTAAGAAACTATTTGAAAATGCTCATTGTCTACTTTTTAACAGGCAATCACAGCTTGAAGGGTTTGAAAAAGAGTTTGGATATGATGAGAAGACACTCTTGGCTAGAGAGAGTAACAACTTTTTAACACTTATTGATGGATTAGAAGAGCGTAAGATCGAGAAATTTAAAAGTTATCTCAACCTCTCAGATGAGAAACATTTAGTCTATTGTGATCTAGGTTCAGATATCTCAATACAAAAAACTTTTATAGATGATATTTTAAAATTACCTACTACGCTGTTAAAATATACAACTTTTATTTTTGATTCTGCTTCCTCATCTTTGGTCGATAAAGAGATGTTGATCGAGCATTTAGAGGATAAGGCATTTGATTATCTTTTGTCTGATTCACTTTTGAGCGAGGAACAAAAAGCGATGCTTTTTAAAATTTCGCAAAGTACTATTATATTGCCCGGATCTAGTGAGCATAACACTTTACAACCACTCCTTTATATGAAAAATCATGTTTATCGTTATGGCGATGTAGAAAAAGATGCAAAATATAAAAAACTAGATATCTTCATAGACAGTTATGAGAACTTTGAAAATGCACTCACCTTTAACCAAGATAGCCTGCATCTTGTTAATGAACTAACACAAAAAAATAGAGAAATCATAACAAACCTCTACCATCCAGAGATATGTTTAGAAAACTATTTAAAGGTTTTAGAAATTTTATGATGATTGATACACATATACATTTGGATGATAAAAGTTACTTTGATGATTTGGAAGAGGTCATAAACAGAGCAGATGAACATGGTGTCAAAGGTGCTTTAATCCCTGGTGCTGACCCCAAAGATCTACCAAGAGCTGTAGAGATTTGTGAAAAATATGACCATATCTTTTTTGCTATTGGAGTACATCCCTATCATGTAGAAGATTTTGATATAGAGTATCTTAAAAGTTTTGCAACTCACCCAAAATGTATCGCTGTGGGTGAGTGTGGACTTGATTATTATAGATTATCAGATAGTGAAGAAGCGAAGGTTGAAGAGAAAAAGATTCAAAAAAAAGTTTTTATAGCACAAATAAAGCTCGCAATTGAATTAAATAAACCACTTATCATTCATATACGGGATGCTTCACAAGATAGTAAAGAGTTACTTATCGAACATGATGCTAAAAAAGTCGGTGGTGTACTTCACTGCTATAATGCAAGTGATATTTTACTCCAGCTAGACACGCATGGTTTTTACTTTGGGATTGGTGGAGTGTTGACCTTTAAAAATGCAAAAAAATTAGTGGAAGTTTTACCAAAAATTCCACTTCAAAAAATCCTTCTTGAAACAGACGGTCCTTATCTAACCCCTCATCCCTATCGAGGAAAACGAAACGAACCTGCATATGTCAGTCTTGTTCTATCTAAAATATCAGAACTTTTAAATATAGATGAAGATAAATTAGAAACCATTATAAATAAAAATACTAACACTCTATTTAAAGAGTTTGAAAAAGAAATATATTGAAAAAAATACTATTTATACTTTTTATACTGAGTGTAACACTATTTGCAAAACAGAACACTTTACAACTTAATAAACTTGATGAGATTAGAATTTTAACATCCATGAACATAGAAACATCTTTTATGGATGACGCAAAATATATAAAAATGAAAAACAATATCGACCAACTTAAAACCATGTACTTTCTAAAGGCTTTGAAAAAAGGCAGTATATTTATGCCAAATTTACATGAGCTCCTTGGAGAATCTGATATACCAGATACCTTTCTCTACATGGCGATGGTTGAGTCAAAATTTCGTGCAAATGTAAAATCACATAGAAATGCAGCAGGTCTATGGCAAATTATGCCAGCAACTGCCAAACAATTTAAACTGGAAGTCAACAGAAGCATAGATGAGCGACTAGACCCTATCAAATCTACAAAAGCTGCAATCAAATATCTACAATACCTTCATGGGCGTTTTGGTAAGTGGTATCTTGCGGCGATTGCTTATAATTGTGGAGAGACTAGACTAGCAAAAGTACTGAAAAAAGTAGAGGGTGATGAGTTAGCGATTTTAATTGACGATAAACAAAAATATCTTCCAAAAGAGACACGAAATTATATCAGGCGTATTATTATCGCTGCACTTTTGGCACATGATGATGAGATTATCATTAAAAATAATGCAGATCATCTCTTTGGAAGTTGTACAAATTCCAAACTTATCGAAGTCTTTTTCAATGGAGGCATGACACTGAACAATATCGCACAAAGAGTAGGAATGAGTGTCAAAAAAATTAAAGCATGTAACCCTCATATACTCCGTGCCAAATTGCCCGCAAATAAAAAAACATATCATATCTATCTTCCTCAAGAGCATATCGCTGACCTTGACCATAACGATAAGAAGATTTCTATTGGTCATTTTGACTACACAATAAAAGACGGCGATACGATATTTTTAATTAGCAAACGATTTAACAATAAAATCTCTGCTATAAAAAGGTTAAACCCAAAACTCAAAAAAAGCCTTAAAATTGGGCAAGTCATTACTCTTATAGGGGGAAACAGTACAAAAATAAGCAAAGTTAAAATAGAGGATAAAAGCAGTAAAATAAATTTAGACAATCTGCCAATTGCCACAACTATCCCTAAAAACAGTCAAGTCGATATAAAAGACCTACCAACGGTAACAACAATTTCTCAAGAGCGTATAAAAGAGTTACCAACCGCTGTGACTATTCAAAATAGTAAAGTTTCAAACGAAGCTGAAAAAAATATCTCTATTGGTAAAGGAGAGATCTTTACCTATTTTGTAAAAAAAGGTGATTCAGCATATTCAATAAGTACTAAATTTAACAATAAACTAACAACGATACAAGAGCTAAACCCTGGTTTTCCAGATAATCTAAAAGAGGGAAACACGCTTAAGATAAAGCGTTAAAACAAGCAAAAAGTAAGAGTAATTTAACTAAGATATAAAAAAATCTTCTAGGGTTATCATTGAAATATTTACTTTTACTTCCGATACTATTTACACTAACATCTTGTTCTTTTAGAAATCCTTTTGTACCACCACTACATGATACAGAGTATTATGAGCAGAGCCAACCAATACAAACATGTGAACCAATTTCAAGCGACCCCATGTATAGAGCAACTATGAAACCATATACTGTAAGAGGGAAAAGATACTGTCCTAGTGTTGTAAAAGTTGGTGATATATTTGAAGGAGTTGCGAGTTGGTATGGAGATGATTTTCATGGCAAGCTCACTTCAAATGGTGAGTATTACAACATGCACGACCTCACAGCAGCACATAAAACACTTCCGATAAATACACTTGTACTTGTAACCAACAAAAGAAATAATTTAACCACAACCGTAAGGATAAACGATCGAGGACCTTTTGTCGATAGCCGTATCATTGACCTCTCTTTTGTAGCAGCCAAAGAGATTGATATGATTAAAAAAGGTACCGCACCTATCAAACTCGAAGTGTTAGAGTTTGATGAAAGTGCCACTAAATATGCTCATAAAAAACCTGAAAATGTAATCGAAACTAAACCTACAAACTCAGTATGGAAACGCTATGATGAACAAGAGTTTAGTGACCAGAAAGAGGAAAAACCAAAGCAAGTTGTGAGTGGTGGAGAGTATTCAATACAGATAGCCTCTTTTAGTTCACAGGAAAAAGCCACAGCACTTAAAGAAAAATGCTATAATGGTAATGGAAATTATCAACCTTTCATAAAAGAGAAAGTATATGATAATAAAACGATACATAAAGTAATGCTTGGCGGATTTAAAAGTATCCAAGAGGCGAAAGATTTTATTCAAAAAGAGCATTACAAGGGTGCGTTTATAGTAAGGAACTAACATGATTGAGTTAAATAGAAAAACAAAAGAGACAGATATCAAAGCCAAACTAGAAGTGTATGGAACTGGTAAAAGTAACATCAAAACTGATATCGGTTTTTTTGACCATATGCTTGAAGCTTTTACAAAACATGGGCTTTTGGATTTAGAACTAACATGTGATGGCGATATCCATGTTGATTTTCACCATAGTGTTGAAGATGTTGGAATTGTTATCGGAGAAGCTTTAAAAAAAGAGATTTTTCCAATTGAAAATGTAGAACGATTTGGTGAAGCAACCGTGGTTATGGATGAAGCAAGTGTGAACACAGCCCTTGACCTTAGTAATAGACCATTTTTACACTTTGAAGTAGACTTAGATGGAAAAATTGGTGATTTTGATACCGAACTTGTTGAAGAGTTTTTTAGAGCAGTATGTTTTAATGCAGGTATTACAGCACACATCGTATGTCTAAGAGGAAAAAATCAACACCATATCGTAGAGGCAGCATTTAAATCATTTGCCGTAGCACTTAGACGCGCAACTTCTAAAAATTCAAGAGTTGGTGTTCCAAGTACAAAAGGGATATTGTAGATATGATAGAGTTGCTTGTTCTTGATGTAGATGGTTGTTTGACAAGTGGAGCAATTACCTATACAGAGTCTGGCGATGAGATAAAATCATTTAATGTCAAAGATGGTCTAGCGATTGCAACATGGATACGCATGGGGAAGAAAGTGGCAATCATAACAGGAAGAAAATCCCAAATTGTTCAAAGACGCATGAGCGAGTTGAAAGTCACACATATCCATCAAGGAATTAGAGACAAAAAAGAGAAACTTGATGAAATACTAAAGCTTGAGGAGTTAAACTATGGACAAGTTGCGGCAATTGGAGATGATCTAAATGATTATCTGATGTTAAAAGCAGTTGCACGCTCATTTACGCCACAAAATGGGGTTGCCTATATCAAAGATAGTGTAGATGTAGTTTTGGGCTCTTCTGGCGGAGATGGAGCGGTTAGAGAGATGATAGAGCAACTCGTTTTGGCAGATGGATTATCAGAGAGGTTTTTACAAGAGTGGCTTTAAAAATATTTGCTATTGCAATCATCCTTTTTCTTGCTGAAATTGTTTTTTTAACTACTAAAGATTTTAAAGATAGTTCAAATGGTAGAAAAGATATAGATTTTACAGATATCACATTTGAAAATATACACAGCTACCATGTGACTAAAGAGGGCTTGAGAGCAAAGCTAGAAGCTTCAAAAGTGCTAAAATATAAAGAGCATGCCAAGATATATGATATCAAAACAGAGTTCACCCATAAAAACCGACAAAACAATATAAAAGCAAACGAAGCACTACTTAAGGGAGATACTATTCATCTTTTAGGCGATGTAAACTATGAGGACAATGCATCGTTAGAGATAAAAAGTGAAGATTTACTGTATAATACAAAAACTAAAATTGTAACGATTGATGTCCCTTTCAGACTCACTTCTCAAAGTGGCAATGTAGTGGGAACCAACCTTATATATGACCAAAAAAATGGCACGATAAAAGCTAAAAATATCAAATACGAAAGTGAGCAATGAAAAAATTACTATTATTAATTGCCTTATCTTTTACACTAAATGCAGCCGAACAAGTAGAGGTTAATGCCTTAGAGTTTGAAGCAGATGAAAAAAGCAGAGTCTCTTACTTTAGAGGTTCAGTTTTTATCAAAAAAGGAAAAGACGAGATAAAAGCAGATTTACTAAAAATAGATTTTGATAAGAACAACAAACCCAAAATTTACGATGCATCAGGAAATGTAACCTTTAAGATTACAACTTCTTCACAAAGATATGTAGGAAAATCAGACCATATCATCTATGAGCCAACCACTAAAAAATATAAAGCATTTGGAAATGTAAATATAAAAGAGACGACAAAAGGTCAAACACTTAGGGGTGAGAGTATTATCATTGATAGGATTAGTGGCAAAGCAAAACTAAAAGGCAGTAAAAATAGACCTGTCAAATTTATCTTTACGGTGGAAGAATAATGGCAAGAATTATCAATGCAGAGTTTATAACATCAGCTCCCTCAATCAAACTAGCACTTCCAGCAGACATGAGTGAAATCGCTGTCATGGGACGAAGTAATGTCGGTAAAAGTAGCTTCATAAACTCACTTACGAGTAGAAAAAACTTAGCAAAAAGCTCTTCAACACCAGGGAAAACTAGGCTCATTAACTTTTTTGATATCCAATTTGTTTGTGAAGATGAGAGGATGCTGGCTAGACTTGTAGATCTTCCCGGTTTTGGTTATGCTAGAGTTTCAAAGAGTGAGAAAAAAGCATGGCAAAAAAGCTTAACTGAATTTATCGCAAATCGAAGCTCAATCCGTCTTTTTATACATCTACTTGATGCAAGACATACAAACATGCCAATTGACAAAGATGTGCGTGAGTATCTTCAAAGCATCAAACGAGGTGATCAAGAGATTTTAGAGATTTTTACCAAAGCTGATAAATTAAATCAAAAAGAGTTAAGAGCCCTAAAAAGGGATTTTCCGGGAGCTCTTATCATCTCAAATCTTAAAAAAAGTGGAATTGGACAAGCAACAGATAACATTTTTGAACTACTATTTTTTAAGAAATGCTAATGACCTATCATAGTGCAAAACTAACCGATGTAAAAGTTATGCAAGAACTTGTGCTACCAGAGGTAAGATTGGGAAAAATTCTATTTAGATCTGATGATGAAATATCGACAAACATTAGATCATATACTTTAGCCAAACAAGATAATCAACTTATGGGTTTTGTAGCACTTCATATCCACGCCCCAGACCTCGCAGAAGTCAGAAGCTTGATTGTGAGTGAAAATGCGAGAGGGAAAGGCATTGGACA
>JAOZKZ010000065.1 GCA_029935075.1 Campylobacterales bacterium | reverse complement strand
CCACTTCCCGTAGGTCCTGTTACAAAGATAACCCCATAAGGTGCATCCATGGCAGCTCGAAACTTTTTAAAGTTTGCAGGATGCATTCCCAAATCTTCTAACTTGATCATAACCTTTGATTTATCAAGAATCCGCATTACGATAGATTCACCCGTCATGATAGGCAGAGTTGACATCCTAAAATCATAATGTTTGTCCATAATTGTTGCTGAAAATCGACCATCTTGTGGTTTTCTTTTCTCTGCAATATCCAAGTTTCCTAACAATTTTACCCGTGAACCTAATGGAGGAAATATATCTTTATCAAATACAAAAATCTCTTTAAGCATACCATCAATACGCGCTCTTATAATACAGTTTGTCTCAGTCGGCTCAATATGGATATCACTTGCACCACTTATGATCGCAGTTTTAAGGATAAGCTCTATCAGTTTTAAAATACCAGAGCTCTCTTCATTATTTGCATCACTTGCTTTAAACTCTTGTCTGATTTCAGCAATTAAGTCTTTAACACTCTCACTAATCTCAATATTGTGCAGATGTTTTGCTATTTGTTCGGGATTTGCAATCGCTACTTTGATAAGCTTATTTCTAAAAATACGATGAAGAGAATCCTGTAAACCCATATCAAAAGGATCTTTAGCTGCGATATAAATATTTAAGTCATCCTCTTTATAAGGTAAGACTCCTATTTTACTAATACGCTCATAACCAATCTTCGCACCGATGGTATAATTGACATCCACACTAAAAAGATCCACATACTCACAACTACGACTCTGTGCGAACTTTACTATAAAATCATCGATATCAATTGAGAAGTTGGAATATACTTCGCTTAAAAGGATTATCCCATTTTTTAACGCTTCAATTAAGAGTAAAATTAAAGTATCACTATTAACAATACCTCTCTTAATAAGAATTGAGCCAATATCATCACCGATATCTTCATGTTCTGCTTCTATCTCTTTTGCAATATCTTGGGTTATGATTTTATTGTCACATAAAAAATCAATAATACCTAGTGCTTCTCTTCTTCTCATAATCCTACCTATACGCTCTTTTTAATCTCTTTTAATAATGTTATTACACGAGATGATTTTTCATGTTTTAAATACTCATTTAACGCATTGATAGCATCTTGTTTTTTGCCCATCTTATCTTTAATCTTTGCAAACATAAGCCAACTTTGTTCACCTTTAGCATCAATTTCATTAGTGATTAATGACCACTTAAGTGCTTGTTGATATTTTTTAGATTCATAAAACTTTTCCGCCAATTTAATTGAGAAAAGTGCATTATTAGTCGCATAAAACTTCTTCTTTATAAAAGAGAGTGAATTACCATCTTGTGAAGTAATAAATACTTTTTTCTTATCATCTTGTTTTATAGCTTGAACTCTTTTTTCTACTATGACAGTCTGCTTATGATTTTGTTCATATCTCTGAGCTGGCACTTTTTGCATAGATTGAAAAAGTGCAATACCACTTAAATCAATAGATGCTAACTCAGAAAAGTCATCTTCTATAACAGAGAGATCTACACTATTTCCATTTACCTCACGCTCAAGTACCTCTAAAGATACAAGATTCATATTGGTATAAGGTAAAGAGATATCATCAACTGCATTAAACCCTTGTACTATGATATAAGCTGATAAGCCTACTATCGTAGCGAGTAGAAATGAAAATTTTTGCATAAAACTTTTATCATCAGTAATCTTTCTTTCAGCTTCTGATACAATTGTACTTATTCTACTCATTTGTGCTCCTCCTTTACATTTTCTAGTTTATTTAATACCTTGGTATCCCAATTCTTTAAGTGAAATCACTTTTCTTTGACCTCTTTTTGGATTTATGATATGAGGCGTGATAATGACAACTAACTCTTCTCTAATTTCTGTAATTTGTTCTTGCTTAAATGCATATCCTAAGATTGGTAAATTTCCTAAAATTGGTACTTTATAAGTTGTATTTCCCTTACGGCTAGTTATCAAACCACCAAGTACAATTTTCTCACCATCTCTAAGTTTTACAACAGATGAAATCTGCTTTTTCGTAAGATCAGGCGGAAGTCTTCTAACACCTGATTCATCAGTTTTAACCTGACTTTTAACTGATGAGATAGAAGGATTTATCTTTAATATAATCTCTCCATCCTCAGTAATCTCTGGTGTAATATCTAGTAATACTCCAGCAAATACTGATTCAACCACTTCATTGTTATAAGTTTCAGTTGCAGCATTACTACCTGTTTGTCTAGAAGAAGCTGAAAGCTTATAGTAGAGTTGATCACCTGCACTAAAAACTGCTGGTTGATTATTTAGTGTGACTACTTTAGGATTTGAAATTGAGGTTACATCACCTTGAGTATTTAAAAACTTTACAAGATCTGTAATAGCAGTGTTTCCTGATAGCCTCATAAATGTAGCATGTGCACTAGGATTTCCATCACCAAAAGCCTCAATTGTATCATCACTGATTTCACTTAAGTTATTTGAATTTAGCATTTCATATGTTAATTTCATATTTTGAAGCTTATATATTTCACCCCAGTTAACACCTGTTTGTCTTGATTTATCAAGATTTACAGAGAGAATTTTTACATCAATTAAAACTTGTTTATGAAGCCTATTCATAAGTTGGTCTATATAAACAGCGATTCTATCAACCTGTGCAGTTGTACCACTTATAGTAACAAGTCCTGCTTCTCTATTTACGATTGGAGTTGGTGCTTTAAATTTATCCGCTGGAGCATTTAAAATTGCACCAAGTTCAGCTTCCATTTTTTCCCAAAAACTAAACTTATCACTAGAAGTTATAGTAGCACCAGTTGAAAGTGATCCACCTTTTCCACCTTCAGCTCCATCAGCTGCTGCTGAATCACCAGTAAGAGAGATATCAGTATTACTAACCCCTGAACGCTCTGTATTTACATAATCAATTTTGAATGTCCTTGTTGATAAGCCACTAATTTGTAACATGTTGTTATCGTAACTATAATCCAAACCTTTAGTTTTCACTAAAACTTCAAAAATTTCATCAAGGCTCATCTTTTTGATATTAATCCCAAAAAGCTTCTTTTCTAATTTTTCACCAGCAAATTCATCTTTAGTAATGACTGAAAAACCACACTCATCACTAAGCTGATTTAAGATTTCATTGGTTGATACCTCTTCAGCAATTTTTATATTAAAGGTTCTGCTATCACAGCTTTTTGCTTCAAGAGTTGAAACACTTCCCACCAACAGTGAGGCAAAGCTAAGTGCTAAGACCGACTTTTTTAACTTACTTGATACTAATTTTTGCATTTTCTTTCCTCATTGTTAATCTCTTTTTAAATTCGCTGTTTTTCAGCCATACCACACCACTTTTGATAGAGACAACCTTTAAGTCACCGATATCATCATTGATGCCATACCACTTTCCATTAATTTTTACTTTTTTGTTAATCAATGCTTGTAAAACAAACTCTGAAGCAGGCTCTACAACTTCTCCATTAACTATTTTAGGTTGCTCTTTTTTAACCATCACAAATGGTGTTTTAACAGAATCAATCACTCTAGGATCAACCCCTATTCGTTTCTCTCCAATTTTTGAAAACATACTTTTATATTCTGCAACCATCGCAAGTCTGCTATCATTTGCATCCAAGTATATCGCCAAAAGTGGCAAAATTATTAATTTTTTCATTAGTATTTCATCCCCCATACTGCAATTTTAAATAGACCTTCGAGTTTATCTTCAGGCTTTGTAATTTGAATCTGATGAACATCTATCACCATTTGACTCTCTTCAATCTCATTTAAAAATTTGACCATATTTGAAAAGTTCGCTTTAGACTTTATATCAATCTCTACAACATGGGTAATTTTTTGAAAAGTTGGCTCATAAAATTTATTTGCAATCTCTTTTATCTCAACTTTATATTTTTTTGCCAATCTTGAAATATCATCAACAAATGAGGCCCAGTTTTCATCATCAAAAAGAAGATAAGAGAGCTCTGTCAATGTATTATCTACATAGCTAATTTTATAGTTAGTGTCATCATACTCAGCATATTTGGCTTCAACTGACCGTTTAAGTTGCTGCAGTCTTGCAGGTGTATTTAAACTTAGATATCTTTTCTCTTCGTCAACTTTTTTCTTTGCAGTAGATAGTTGAGATTCTGTAATCTTTATATTTTTATCTGTCTCTAAAAAAATAAATTGATAAACTAAAAATCCAACAAATAGTGCTGCACCAAAATACAAAAGTGACGCTTCTGATGGTTTTTTTTCAGCAAAAAACGCATCAATTTTATCGCCTATTGTTTTGTTTTCTCTACTAGAAATTGCCATGTAATCCTACCTTTATCGCACTCTCATAATAAGAGGTATTTTCATCTTTTTTAATAAGTTCCGTACTCACTTCATATCCTCTTGTTACCGATATATCTTTCATAAGTTCTGTTACAAATTTATCTTTTTTACTTCTTACGGTAATAACCATATCGGTACTATTATTATCAACACTAACAACTTTTGAATTATGCTTATTTACTTTGTCAAAAAGGTTTGTTAAAACTTTTGCTTTCATTGGGTAAGATACTTTTTTACTATATATCTCTTTAAGTAGTTTTGTTCTAAAACCAAGATCTTCATTTTTCAAAGTAAGCTTTGTAGTAATCTCTTCTTTTGCTTTGTTAACATCAGCAAGGTCTTTTTTCATGCTACTCACTTCAATTACAAGTCTCTTGTCTATCTCATTTAACTGTTTTAACTCCTCTTTTAAGAAAAAGTTATCATTTACAAATTGATATCCAGGATAAGCAAGTGAAATTACTAATGCAGCAGCAACAGATTGTATAAGTCTGCCACTTGGCCTCTTCCAAATTGGAGGAGGCCTTTTAAAAATTGAAACATTAAAACTTTCGTCAAAATTGGTTTGATAATCTTGTGCATTAATAATAAGAAGTGTATGCAGTGGATCTATATTAATTTCATTTGCATTTTTAGAGATTTTAAACTCTAATTTTTTTGTAGGAATATTGACATAGTTGTTACAAAACTCATCAATACCAGGAATATTTCCAATTTCACTACCTAAAAAGATCTGGTCAATTTTCTCTAATCCATAAGCACGCTTTGCATATAAAATTACATCATTGATATAGACAAATACTTCACCAAAAAGTTTCATAAACTGTTGTTGATAGGCACTATTTTCGTTTCTTAGTCCCGATTTTGCAAGCATAGCATAGAGTTCAGACTCATCTATACGCTTTCCTAACTCTTTTGAAAATGTGTCAGAAATATTTTTAAGTGAGTAACGAATTGATTTTGAAAAAATATATTCACCATTTTGGTAAATGGCAACAAAGGCATCATCTTTATGAAAGTAGACAAAACAATCTGTGCTCTCAGAAGTCAATAATTTTCTATTATAAAGCGATTTCATCAAAAATGGAGCTACGGTAATATAATCAATATATTTAATATCTTTTAATTCACCAAATACTTCATCAAGTCGCTCTTTATCAATCGCTATGACATTAAATACTTTAAAATCACCATCAACTCGATTAGACTCAAAATAAAATATTGAATACTCTTTGGAGCTCTCTAAACCTAATTCATCATAAGCTTTGATTTCAATAGCATCTTTTAAATCTTCAGCACTGACGTCATTATCGATATCAACCGTACTTGATATGACATCTTTAGTCTGCACATAAGAGTTATAAAAACTCTTTTGATCATATCGTTTAATATTACCTTTTGAGATAAGATTATCTTGATACTCAAATGAACTTAATGAATATGGATCAACCGTAACAATATTTTTGTTACCTGGTCTCAGTATACTTTTTTTCAGCATTTTAACTACCTATTTTTTAGTAGTTAAAGAGTCATTTGAACCTAGACTATACAATAGTATATTGAATAATCTAGGTTTTAGTTAAAAGTTGTATCCAAGTTCTCCTAAAGATTTTTTATCTTTACTCCAACCTTTTTTTACAACTACAAAAAGTTTCAAAAAAGTTTTTTTACCGTTTAAAGACTCTATCGATTCTCTAGCCATCTTACCAATTCGCTGTAAAGTCTTACCATCGTTACCTATAACGATACCTTTTTGACTCTTACTATCTACAACGATTTGAGCATAAACTTTCTCTAACTCAAAGGACTCTTCAACCCTTTCAATGACTACATCGGAAAAATAGGGAATTTCTTTAGAGGTTTTATCAAATATTGCACCTCTTATGAGTTCTCGATAAATATCTTTCATTTTTTGAGTTGTTAAAATCTCTGGATCATAGTAGTACGGATGGGTAGGTAGATGCTTGGCGATAGTCCCTAAAACATGGGGTATATCCGTACCTTTTTTGATAGAAGTTGGGATAAGTTCAAGGTACTTATCTTGGTATTTTACAAATGCCGTAATTTTTTTAAATAGTTTCTCTTTTGAGACTTGATCTATCTTAGTAAGTAACAAAATATGAGGAATATTTTTACTATTTAACTTTAAAAACTTTTCATAATCTTCTAAACCGTCAGTGACAGGAGAAAGAAACAAAATCAAGTCTGCATCTCCAATAGCTTTTATAGCCTCTTCCATCATGTATTGGTTAAGAAGCACCTCACTCTCATGAAGCCCTGGTGTATCTATAAAGATAAGTTGTGCATCTTCGTGCATTACAATGACATCTGAACGCTTTCGAGTGGCATTTGCTTTGTGTGAAACCATGGTAATGTTCTCTTGTACAAAAAAGTTTAAAAGTGAACTTTTCCCAGCATTTGGACGACCTACTACGGCTATAAAGCCAGCTTTTGTATTTTCACTCATTATAGTATGTACCTCGACAAATCTTCATCATTGGCAACTTCATCAAGTTTCTCTTGCACTAAATCTTTGGTAATGGTAATTGTCTCTCCTTTATGTTCATCTGCTGTAAAACTTATCTCTTCAATAACACGCTCTAAGACAGTATGAAGTCGTCTAGCCCCGATATCTTCCATCTTCTCATTTGCAAGTTGTGAAATTTTTGCCATCTCTTTAATCGCTTCATCTTCAAACTCCAAAGTAACACCTTCCGTAGATAAAAGTGCTTCATACTGTTTTAAAAGTGAAGTTGCAGGTTGTGTTAAAATCTTATAAAGAGTCTCTTCTGAAAGTGAACTAAGCTCAACGCGAAGTGGAAAACGCCCTTGAAGTTCAGGAATTAAGTCACTTGGTTTGGTAAGATGAAAAGCTCCTGCGGCAATAAAAAGGATATGATTTGTTTTGATTACACCATATTTTGTATTAACATCACTTCCCTCTACAATTGGAAGTAAATCTCTTTGCACTCCCTCTTTACTTGGATCTTGACGGCTTTGAGATTTTGCACTTACCGCCACTTTATCAATCTCATCTACAAAGATAATCCCAGAATTTTCAGCACGTTCTAATGCTTCTGCTTTTATCGCTTCAAAATCCAAAAGATTTTCACTAGCTTCTGTTTTTAACGCCTCTTTCGCCTCTTTTACAGTAACTTCTTTTTTGATACTTTCACTTTTGGCACTTAAAATCTTCATAAAAGACTCTTGAACTTTTATCATCTCTGGAGGCATGGTGGCATCGTTTATCTCACCCATTCCTTTTGAAATCTCAATCTCAATTTTAAGATCATCCAACTCACCATCAATAAGTTTTTGTTTCATCCTTGCGTGGGAACGCTCATAATCCTCTTTTTTCTGCTCACTTGCCCCTGATGGAAGAGGAGGAAGAAGTTTTTCTATAATTTTCTTCTGAACATAATCATCAATTGCAGAGATATTTTTCTCTTTATGTTCCGCTTTTACCATATTTACAGCTGCCATGACCAAATCTCTCACCATAGACTCAACATCACGCCCGACAAAACCCACTTCAGTATATTTACTAGCTTCCACTTTTACAAACGGAAGACTCATCATCTTTGAAAGCCGTCGAGCAATTTCTGTTTTACCCACACCTGTTGTTCCTATCATGAGGATATTTTTAGGCATGATTTCTTCTTGCATCTCATCTTCTAACTGCATTCTTCTATATCTATTTCGTAAAGCAATTCCTATCGCTTTTTTTGCTTCATACTGTCCTATGATATATCTATCTAAATAGGCAACAATCTCTTTTGGTGTCATATCCATAAACTCACTTCTCCAATGTATATGTTTTAATATTATCACTTGTATAGATGCAAAGTTCACTCGCTATCAGCAAACTCTCCGTTACAAGTTTCTCTTCATCCAAGTCAGCATGACGGTCTAACGCACGAGCTGCTGAAATCGCAAAATTTCCACCACTCCCAATCGCCGCGATCTTTTCATCCTCAGGCTCAACAACATCACCATTTCCACTAAGTATATAGATATGGTCATTATTTAAAACAATCATCATCGCTTCAAGCTGTCTCATGTACTTATCTTTACGCCACTCTTTTGAAAAATCAATAACAGACTTCAAAAGGTCGCCTTTTTTATGTTCAAGTATCCCCTCAAACATGTCAAAAAGATTAAATGCATCCGCCGTACTCCCTGCAAATCCAGCCAAAATCTTTCCATTATAAAGTTTTCTAATTTTTGTAGCGTTACTTTTTAAAATTGCATTTCCAAAAGTAACTTGACCATCTCCACCGATAACAGCTTTATCCTTACCTTTTACGGCAAGTATCGTAGTTGCATGAAACATTTAATCCCCTATGATTTCAAGGTTCAGCTTAGCATGGATACCATGACCTAACTTTATAGAAATTTCATAAATTCCTGTACCTTTTATCGCATTTTTTTCAAGTTCAACCGTTTTTTTATCCACTTCAATGCCATGCTGGTCTACTAACTCATGTGCAATCTCATCTTTAGTAACTGCTCCATAAAGCGAACCATTAGCCCCTAGTTTTTTATGAATTTGAAGTTTTATATCTGCTAATTTTTTTTCAATTTCTTTTAGAGATGCAATCTCATCCGCCTCTTTTTTAGCCATGTCAGCTTGGTCTATCTTCCACTGCTCTATAACCTCATCAGTAGCATGTTTAGCAAAACCTTTTCCAATTAAAAAGTTTCTTCCATAACCCTCTTTAACCTCTTTTATCTCACCAACTTTTCCTAAGCTCTTCACATCTTTTATCAATAATACTTTCATTATAATGCTCCTATATATATTTTTGTGGATTATACCAAATTGTTTATCATTTCCACTTTCTCTTCAAGCTCCAAAAATCTATCTACAACCTCGTCATACTCTAACTCCAATGCTTCAAGTTCACGACCAAGCTCTGTCAACCCTTTTTCTTGATAACACTCAGGATTTGCCAAACACGTATTTACAGATTTTATCTCTTGCTCTAACGCTTCTATTTTAACTGGCAGACTCTCATAATCACTCTTCTCTTTATAGCTAAGTTTAACCGCTCGATTTGTCACTCTTTGAGGTTCATTTTGAGATTTTTGGACTTCACTCTCAAAACTTTCAATCGCTTTTAACTCTTTTTCAATCTCTAAATACTCGCTATAACTTAGATAACTCTCCTCAACTAACCCCTCACCTCTAAAAATCAAAAGCTTCCTAGCTATCTTATCCACAAAATATCTATCATGAGAGACAAAGATAAGTGCTCCCTCAAAACTTTGTAGATACTCTTCTAGGATATTAATTGTATTGATATCCAAATCATTGGTCGGTTCATCCATGATAAGGCAGTCATAATTTTTACTAAACAAAAGAGCCAAAGCAACACGGTTTTTCTCTCCACCACTTAACAGTCCTACCTTTTTATCCATGTGTTCTTTAGGAAAAAGAAAATTTTTGAGATACCCATAAACATGCATATTTCGCCCACGGACATCTATCCTATCTCCACCATTGGGGCAAAAAGTATCGATAAGGTTTTTATCATCATCAAGCATAACTCGTTGTTGGTCAAAATACCCAACTTTAAACTCTCCACTTTTTATCTTTCCCTCATCTGGCTCTAAGTCATTCAAAAGAAGTCTCAAAAGTGTTGACTTCCCTGCCCCATTTTTACCAACTATCGCAATTTTATCTTGTTGTAAAATCCTCATGGAGAACTCTTTGATAAGAAGTTTATCGCCTAAGCTTTTAGTGACATCTTCCAAATCATATAACATCTTTTTTCGATTTACATTTTTACTATCATCAAAGTTTTTCTGCTCACGCTCTAGCTCTAACTTCATCTTTCGAATGGCACCTGGATTTTTCTTGGCATCCTCTCTCATGTTAAGTACACGCTGTTTTCGTCCCTCATTTCTTTTAAGCCTTGCCTTTACCCCACGACCAAGCCACTCCTCTTCAGTTTTTAGATGTTTTAAAAGAGTATGATGAGTTTTTTCAAGTGAAAGAAGTATCTCCTCTTTGGCTTTTATATAATCGCTATATCCACCCTTAAAAGAGCGAATCATCCCATCCTCTATCTCAATAGAACGGGTTGCGATATTGTCTAAAAAGTATCTATCATGGGAGATAAACAGAAGTGTAAATTTCCCTTTTAAAAGCAATTGCTCTAAAAACTCAACCATGTAAACATCCAAGTGATTGGTAGGCTCATCCAAGAGTAAGATATCTGGCTTTTTCAAAAGCAGCCCTGCAAGTGCTACCCGTCTTTGCTCTCCACCACTTAAAAGAGAGATTGGTCTATTTTCATACTCTTTGAGGTTAAACTCTTGAAGGACACGCTCAATTTTATCATCTAAGCTCCAAGCATTATGTGCATCTAAGAAATTAGCCAAATTAGCATGTTCGTTTAATAACTCCTCATTTTCATAATCTGTCTCTAGTTTTTGACTAATTTCATCATATCTGTCTTTTGAAGTTTTAAGCTCTTTTAACTCCAACTCTATTGCCTCAGTAACAGAAAGTCCCTCAGGAAAAGTAGGTTGTTGGTCTAACATCTCAATTTTGATATTTTTCTGAATGATTCGTCTGC
>JAOZKZ010000064.1 GCA_029935075.1 Campylobacterales bacterium | reverse complement strand
AGTTTCAAAATAACTCTTTGATTTCTCTGCTCATAATCTCCTAAAAGATTAAATGTCAAAGAGTCCCTTTTGTAAAGCTTTTCAAGGACATATTGAGTTGGGTGATCTTCGTAATTCACCAATACAACCAAAAGCTTGTTTTGATAGAGAGTCCATCTAAATTTAAACTTTCCCTCTAGTTTTGACTGATTTTCATACTCTTTTTTGATAATTGATATTGTAGCAATTTCATCCTTTTTAAGTTTAAAAGTATGAGTATAATCCCAATTTACCAAATCTTTTCCAAACAAGGAAAAACAAAAAAGTAAAAGAAACCAAATTTTACTCATTTTGAGTCAGAATATTTCCCATATCAACTATATAAAGATTTGTTACAAGTGCATCTATCTCTTCTTGATTATTTACAACATGTCGTCTGATGTGCAAATCAACATCCTCATCTTCTGCTAAATCTAAATGTTTTTCCAACATTTTTTCTAACACAACAATTTTTTGTAAGTTACTTGTCATATAGTATTCAACTAAATTTCTGTTTGCATTAAACATAATATCAAAGTACTTCTTCTCTGGTGTTCCCCCGAACAAATCATCATCTTCTAAAAACATATATATTTTCCCCTTGTAATATTTGAAACGATTATAGCATTATTGGCTAAAGAATGCTTCAATTTCTTCTCTCATAAGAACTTCATTTTCAATTCTATTGACTTTATCACGAAATGAAGCTCCATTTTGCATAGATTTTGAGTAAGTATGCAGATGCTTTCTAAAAATCAATGCACCTTTTTCACCATAAAAACTGACCATCGCATCAAAATGCTCCAACACAATCTCTTTGATTTTCTCTTTTTCAATACTTAGCAAATTATTTTTTATCTGATAAAAAATCCAAGGATTACCAATCGCTCCACGACCTATCATAATCCCATCACAGCCAGTATAATCTTTTACATAGTTTGCAATCTCTAAAGTTTTTATATCTCCATTTGCAATTACAGGAATTTTAACTGTATCTTTTGCCATCTTTATAGCATCATAATCAACTTTTGCCTTATAACGACCTGCACGAGTTCGCCCATGAAAGGTCACAAAATCCGCCCCTGCATCCTCACAAGCTTTTGCAATTAAATCAGGATACTTATCACTAAACCCAAGCCTAGTCTTGACACTTGTATATTCTTTATTTGAATACTTTTTAATAGTCTCAACAATACTCTGCAATTGTGGCAAATCCTCCAACAAAGATGAACCACAACTCTGCCCTACAACTTTTGGAGCCGGACATCCACAATTTAAATCAATCCCATCAATTCCCTCAATATCATTTAATATCTCTACAGCTTTTCTAGCCACAGTTGGATTTGAAGCAGCAATTTGCACGATATAAGGAGTCTCTAGGGGGGATTTTTCAAGCATCTTAAAAGTTCTCTCAGAATTATAGATAAGAGCATTAGCACTAATCATCTCAGAAACAGTCACATCCACACCAAACTTTTTAACAACAGAACGAAAAGGAAGGTCAGTATAACCAGCAAGAGGAGCTAAAAATATAATATCTTTTTTAGAAAAATCAATACTCATAAAAATCCTAAGAAGAAAAAAGTGAAAGGTAGCACAAGGGGTTTTGTTCCTTGTGCGTTATTATATAAACAACTCAGTATCGAAGTTTTTACCACTATCTTTTAAAAATAGCATATATTTACATTTTTTATACTCATTCTCAGTTGAGTTTTCTAAAAAATCTCTAACATGATCCATCATCTGATACTCAAATAAAATATATAAATATCCCTCGCCAGCTTCATTCGGAAATTCATGTGCTAATTTTTCAAAAAGCATCATCAATCTATCTGGATTCATTTTTGTTTTAAGTTTCTTAGCTAGCTGGATAAAATCGTCTGCAGAAAAATTCAACTTCCTTAGATAGTCAACCATCATATCATCAGAAAAGTCCAATGCATTCTCTTTAGCATTAATTCTATCCACCAAAGTATCAAAAAGCTCACGAGTTGGTTCCACATCATACTTACTTATCTCATCCATTGAAGCATAAGATGCAAGTGCTAAATGTGCATTTTGACATAAGGTTTTATCATCACATTTTTTTAATACAGTCGACGCATAACTTTTATCCGTAGCTAATCTATTGTTATGGTTTAAAAGAACAAGTGAATTATCATTTCTAAGTCCAAATGAACTTAAATCAACCACTTCCCCACTATATACTTTTCGCTTAACATCTAAAATATCTTGAATTCCATCATCATAAACTCTATAGTCTGCATAACGCTTGGGATCAATATTTAAAAGGGGGAGTATCGTTCCAGGGAGTTTAAACATGTCTGTTTTATACTCATTATCAACCATTCTTCCTAAAAGAGCATTTTTTGAATTTTCTAGTAATTTTTCACCATCTTTACGAATTTTTCTCATTTTTGCAAAGCCAAGAGTTCCAAAAAACATCAAATGAGCTACAGTAAAAAGAAAAAGAAGTAATGCAGGTAAAATCATCCAAACTGCAACTGGTAAATCAATGCTAATTCCTGCAACTGGAAAAGAGTAACTATTGCCAATAAAACTATAAACAACAACACCCATTACGATTAATAAAATCAATCCAAAAACAATATACTTTTTAAGACCCATTTGCACTCCCTTAAGAGGTTTTTTCGACAATTTCTCTGCAAACTATACAGTATTTCGCCTGAGGTTTGACCTTTAATCTTTGGATGCCAATAGTCTCTTCACACATCTCACAAATACCATATGTTTTATTATCCATTTTAAATAGAGCATAGTCAATTTCTTTAAGCTCTTTGAGTTGTTGATAATTTATAGCTTGCTCAATTGCACTATCAGTACTAATCGTAGCATGGTCTGCTTCATCACTTGCATCAGTTCTTGTTAATGCTTTAATCTCTTTTTCATTATCTTTAAGAACTCTTTTAATTTTCTCTTTTCTAGTTTCAAGCTCTTCTTTTAAAAAACTTAGGTCTTCTTTTTTCACACTTTCTCCTTGGCCCTTTATTTATGATAAGGGTGCTTATTTATAATACTCAATGCCCTAAAAATTTGTTCAAACAAAATCACTTTTGCAATTTTGTGACTATAGGTCAATTTACTTAAACTTATAACGTTGTCACATTTTTTCAAAAACCGATCCTCAAATCCATAAGCACCAGCGATAAAAAAATTTAAAGTTGAGATATTAGCAAAATTTTCACTAAATTCAAAGCTATCTATCTGGCGACCTGCAGGATGAAGTGCGATATTAACCCCATTCATCTTTGGTAAAAACGCCTCTGTATAGGACGCTTTAGCCATTATAGCATCTCTATTTTGTGCAGAAGAAATTTTTTTATTAAAAAGCATAATTTCTTCAATTTGTGTATACTTTTGTATCATTTTCTTCTGATTTTCAATTATTTTTGAAAAATTATCACTATTTTTTTTCTCAATTGAGTAGACATTTATCTTCATATATAGTATATATCAATTATCTTCAACAAAATCTGCTTTGCGTCTAGCATGTTCTACTACTCTTGTCTGTGAATTTTCAATTTTAGTATTGAAAAAGTACAACAAATCCGAAACAGTTTTTTTCATGTTTTCTCTTTTTACAATCAAATCTAAAAAACCGTGCTCTAACAAAAATTCTGCTCTTTGAAACCCTTCTGGAAGTTCAGTACCAATAGTTTGCTTAATGACTCTCTGTCCAGCAAAACCTATCAATGCACCTGGTTCTGCAATAACAACATCTCCAAGCATGGCAAAAGAGGCACTAACCCCTCCCATCGTTGGATCAGTCAGTATAGAGATATAAGGCAATCCTTTTTGAGAAACTCTTTTAAGTGCTGCCGAAGTTTTAGACATTTGAAGTAGTGAAAATGTACTCTCTTGCATTCTAGCCCCACCACTCGCACTTACAATGATAAGTGCATGTTTTTTCTCAATTGCCCTATGAGCTGCTCGCACTATCTTTTCACCTTCAACAGAACCTAAACTTCCACCCATAAATGAAAAATCAAAAACAACTAATTGAGTAGGGATTCCCTCTATTTTACACTCCCCTGAAACAACTGAAGATTTTTTACCTGTCTTTTTCTCACCCTCTATAACTCTTTTTTTATACGATTTTTTATCTACAAATTTAAGAGGATCAACTGGTGCTAAATCTTTGTCAAACTCTACAAATGTACCCTCATCTGCCAATAAATCTATACGAACTTTTTGACCTATCCTCATATGATATTGACATTTAGGACAAACATGAAAAAGGTTTTCAACTTCTTTGTAATACATAAGTGAATTACATTCTTTACACTTAATCCAATGACTCGGAGCTTCTACTTCTGTTGGTTGTGGTTTTCTAAAGTTTTTAAACATATCACCGAAGTTCATGCTAGTTTCCTATAATAGTATTTTTTTTAAATGATTAAAATGGTTTATTTCGTTGCATATTAGCGTTAAATCCTTTTCTTTATGCTGATATAGCCCTTCACACATAAACATGCCTGCTGCAACATCATAGTGTCTCATCTCTCCTTCATATATGAAAAACTGCACTTGATTTGTATAAGCTAAAGATAAAGCAACCCCACCAGCTGATCGATATTTATATCCACTATTTTTGAGTTTTTTGGCATATTTTTCTGAACGATAAGCTCTCTCAAAAATCCCTACACTTGCATACATGTTGCTCTGAACATCATAAAATTTTATTGATTCTAATTTTGTAACTTGAAATGAAGTTTTTGTTTTTAAAAAAAGTGTACCATTGGCTAGATTTGCAATCATACCAACTTGAACATCACCCTCTTTTTCTAAGGCAATAGAAGAGCCAAAATAGGGAAATTTTGATTTAAAGTTATCACTACCATCAAGGGGATCAAGAATGATTTTATAATCACCCTCTCCATGTAGTCCACACTCTTCAGAATCAATACGCCCAAATTTTTCAAGATATTTGATAAAAATTTCTTCAGCGATGATATCCATTCCGATACTCACATCACCTCCAGCACCAACCACACCACTTTCATAATGGTGATTTTTAGGTGCTAAAACCTCTTTATATAACTCTTTATTAGCTTGTATAGCAGCTGTTATAAAAGCATCAAAGTTTTCTATCCGAGCAACTTTTTAGCAATTTCTCGTGCTGCAATTTTTCCATCTTCTGCAGCGGTTACCACAAGGTCACTTCCTCGAAAACAGTCTCCACCAGTAAATACAAACTGTTTTGAACACTCTTGTCGCACATCTGCTATAATTTCGCCCCATTTGTTAGTTTCGATTCCATTTTCTGAAAGAAAGTTCGGATTCATCTGGTCAAAACCAAGAGCAAATATAACAACATCTGCATCCACTCTAAACTCACTATCATCAATAATTTCTATACTCTGTCTCCCTGAAGCATCTTTTTGAGAAAGAAGTGTTTGTAACATCTCAATGCCTATCACTTCGCCATCACTATTTAAAAGCACATCTTTAGGGCTCGCATTAAAAATAAACTCTGCACCCTCTTCACGAGCGTTTTTGAACTCTTTTTTACTTCCAGGCATATTGATAGCATCTCTTCTATAAAGACATTTAACACTACTTGCACCCTCACGAAGAGAGGTTCTGATACAATCCATCGCAGTATCTCCACCACCAATAACTACAACATTTTTTCCTGTGACTTCAAAACCCTTATCATAGGTCTCTTCAAAATGTTTCTGTTGGATATTTTTTAAAAACTCAATTGCTAAAAATACATTTTTCCCATGTTCATTCACAATATGTGCTTTTTTTGATTTCTCGGCACCAATTCCAACAAATACCGCATCATAATTTTCAATCAAATCTTTCATATCTATATCTTTTCCAACCTCAACACCAAGGTTTAATTTCATGCCAGCATCAGTAAGAAAATCAAATCTTCTAAAAACAATCTCTTTTTCTAATTTAAAACTTGGAATTCCATAAGTTAAAAGTCCACCAGGTTTAGAGGCTTTTTCAAACATTTCCACATTTATCCCTGCTCTCATAAGATAAGTAGCACAAGAAAAACCAGCAGGACCAGAACCAACAATAGCAACTTTTTTATCACTCATCTCATCAGCAAATTCAGGCTTCATACCTTTCATAAAACCTTTTTCAGAGATATAAGTCTCAATAGAACCAATCGTAATTGCACCATATCCATCTTGTTCAAGTGTACAATCCCCTTCACAAAGTCTATCTTGGGGGCAAATCCTACCTGTAATCTCAGGAAAAGGATTGGTCTCATTTGAGAGTTTAAAAGAAAGTTCTAAATCTTTTTTAGCTACTCCTCTTAACCACTGCGGTATATAGTTATGAAGTGGACATTTGTTATGACAATATGGATCTCCACACTGTACACAACGGTCTGCTTGTGATGATGCATCTGAGTTTTTAAAGATGTCATAAATCTCATTGTAATCTTTTTTACGCTCATTTGAACCACGCTTTAAGGGATCAATTCTCTCTAAATTAGTAAAGTTCTGCATGTTAATCTCCCTCATCTGGATTTAATGGCATTTTAGTCATATTTTTGGGTCTAACCATCCAAAAATCTCGCAATGTATGTCTAAAATTATCAAGTATATATTGTGCTTTTTTGCTTGAAGTCTCATTTACATATTTGGTCAAAAGTTTTTTTATAAAATGTCGCTCTTCATCAGATTCATCTGTATCTATACGAACTGCAACAACCAACTCTTGATTGAGTTTGTCAATAAAATCGTGCTCTTTATCATAGATAAAAGCAACTCCTCCAGTCATACCAGCACCAAAATTGATACCCGTAGACCCTAAAATGGCAACAACACCACCTGTCATATATTCGCAGGCATGATCTCCAGTACCTTCAACGATAGCCGTAGTACCTGAATTTCTTACACAAAAACGCTCTCCAACACTTCCTCGAACATAAAGTATTCCTCCAGTAGCACCATAAAGACATGTATTTCCAGCTCCTGAGAAAAGATCTCCTTGGCTAGGAGGTGTAATAACTATCTTACCACCATTCATACCTTTCCCGACATAATCATTTCCTGAACCATTTAGACGGATAGAAATTCCCTCTGTCAAAAATGCTCCCAATGATTGACCAGCAACGCCATCAAGATTGAAAATAATACTATCTTTTGGAAGACCCTTGTTTCCATAAAATTTTGCAATTTCACCACTTAGGAGTGTTCCAAAACTTCTATTTAAATTACAAATATTTTTACTGAGAACCATACTCTCAGTTGGGTTTTCTATAACTTTATAAACCTCTTTTAAGATACCTTTTTCAAACTCATTTTTATCAAACGGTTCATTGGAAGATTTTTGACAAGTATCAATTCCATCAAGTCGCCTTAACACAGAAGAGAAATCAAACTTCTTTGCAAACGGCTTATCGATAACTTGTAAAAGGTCACTTCGCCCAACAATATCTTCAATCCTCGTATATCCCAAACTTGCCAATATATCTCGAACATCTTCAGCAAGAAGTGTAAAATAATTCACGACCCTATCCACAGTACCTACAAAATGTTCTCTAAGGTCTGGATTTTGTGTAGCAACACCCACTGTACATTTATTAGTGTGACAACTTCTTAAAATCCTACAACCGATAACTGTTAAAGCTGCTGTTCCAAAAGCATAACTCTCAGCTCCCAACATGGCAGCTTTTATAACATCGATACCAGTTTTCAAACCACCATCAGTTTGAAGATGAACAAACTCTCTAAGACCATTTACTTTCAAAGCATTATGTGCTTCACTAAGTCCTAATTCCCATGGATTACCTGCATACTTGATAGAAGTCAAAGGAGCAGCACCTGTTCCGCCATCTCCACCTGAAATGATAATCTTATCAGCATATGCTTTAGCAACACCAGCTGCAATCGTACCTACACCTGCTGTTGAAACAAGTTTTACCGTAATCGTCGCATCAGGATTAATCTGTTTCATATCAAATATCAATTGTGCTAAATCTTCAATTGAGTAGATATCATGATGAGGAGGAGGAGAGATAAGCGTTACGCCAGGGATTGTGTATCTCAAACTTGCAATAAGCGGCGATACTTTATGCCCTGGCAGTTGTCCACCCTCTCCTGGTTTTGCACCTTGTGCTACTTTTATCTGAATCTCTTCAGCAGATCTCAAATATTCAGGAGTCACTCCAAATCGTCCAGAAGCAATCTGTTTAATTTTTGAGCGTCTTGGACTCTTAAGTCTTTCAGTCGCTTCTCCACCCTCTCCACAGTTTGATTGAGCTCCTATCTTGTTCATCGCTTCGCCGATAGCCTCATGTGCTTCTGGTGAAATAGAACCAAGACTCATAGCAGCTGATGCAAATCTTTTGAAAATCTCTTCTTTTGCTTCAACTTTTTTAACATCAATCGATTTTTTATCACTTTTAAATTCAAAGAAATCACGAATCATCTTCATACTTCGATTTTCAGTCAACTCTTTTAAAACATCAAAATCTGATTTTTTATTGCTAATTGAAGAGTTATGAATTGCAAATACAACAGCTGGAGAATAATCATGATGTTCATTTTTATCAATATACTTATGAAAACCACCAATCTCTAATGGAAATAGTTTTTTTGTCCGAAGTATCTCTGTTGCATTTTCATAATCTCTGTTAACTCTCTCTTCTATATCAGCATATCCAAGTCCAGGGATGAGGGCATGAGAGTCTCTAAAACACTCTTTTACCACTTGTTTGTCAAGCCCCATCACATCAAAAAGTGCTGAATTTCTATAAGATGCAATCGTCGCAATTCCCATCTTTGACATGATTTTAAGAATTCCTAATCCCATCGCCGTATGTGCATTTTTTAAACTATGTTTCAACTCATAAGATGACAACTCTTTTCTTTTTGCTATCTCTAAAATTGATGCATAAAGAAGATAAGGATAAATCGCATTGACGCCATAACCGATAAGCGTAGCACATGCATGAGAGTCAACCACTTCACCACTAATAACGATAGTAGAAGTAAGATGTCTAAGTCCTGCATCTATCAATGCATGGTTTAAGCGTCCTGCCACCAACAGCATCGGCATATGTTTCATTCTTTTATTGCAACATCTATCATCTAAAACAATGATACGAATACCATCATCTTTGACACTTGCAACTACTTCATCTATAAGCGTTGTCAAAGAAGTTTCTAAATCCTCATCAAAAAGTGTCGAAAAAGATCTGTTTTTATAATACTCTTTATATCGAGGACTGTTTTCATCTCCAAAAGATAAAAGTACTTCAAGTTTCTCTTGCATTAAAATAGGAGAAATCGCTTTTAACCTTATAGCATGTTCCGCATTGTCTTCTAAGATATTTCTAATTTCTCCAAAGCCTGTATTTAGGCTCATAACCACTTTTTCACGAATGGGGTCAATTGGAGGATTTGTAACCTGTGCAAATTTTTGTTTAAAAAAGTCACTAAAACTTCTCTGTTGGTTAGAAAATGCAGCCAACGGTGTATCATCACCCATAGACCCTGTACTCTCTTTACCATCCCTCATAACAGGTTCTATAACCATCTCGATAGTCTCTTGAGTGATATTACAGACTCTTTGTTTAAGGGCCAAATTCTCAAGTTCGTACTCTTTTGTATTTGAAAAAGGAAGCTCAATATACTCTTGAAGATATGTCATGTTTTTATTAAGCCAATCAGAATAAGTATTAGCTGATTTTAGGTAATTGTCAATTTCGTCACTTTTCAAAACTTTACCAAACTTTAAATCAACACCAATCATCTCACCACTTTGCAATCGACCTCTTTCTATGATATTTTCTTCACCCGTATCTAAAACACCATACTCACTTGAGATAATAATTCGATTATCTTTTGTGATGATATATTTTGCAGGGCGGAGACCATTTCTATCTAAAACACAACCTATATATCTTCCATTAGTCAAACTTACAGCAGCTGGTCCATCCCATGCTTCAAAACATGTACTGGTATACTCATAAAATGCTCTTAAATGAGAATCCATATGAGGAGCATTTTGCCATGGTGCTGGTATGAGTGAACGGGCAGCTTTAAAAAAGTCCATGCCGTTAGAGATCAAAAATTCAAACATATTATCTAAAGAGGCACTATCACTTCTATCGCTTCCAGATATAGGAAAAAGTTTTTGCATCTCTTTTTTAGAGTAGACCTTACTTTCTATCCATTCGCTTTTTGCCTTGATATTAAATCTATTGGCTTCAACAGAATTGATTTCACCATTATGTGCAATCGCACGAAACGGTTGTGCTAATCTCCACTCAGGCAAAGTATTTGTAGAAAATCTTTGATGAAAAAGTGCAAAACCAACTTTAAACTCTGGAGATGCTAGATCTTTATAAAACTCTTTGATATGAGTTGGCATGACCAATCCCTTATAAGAGATAACACTAGATGAGAGTGAAGGAATATAAAAATCCTTCTCCTCTTTAAATGTAGATTCCAACTCTCTACGAGTAAGGTACAACATAGCTTCAAATCTTTTAGAGGCAATGATAGAGTTAGGAGAGAGAAATATTTGCGTAATTTGAGGCATTTTTGCTAACGCCTGCTCTCCTAATGCTTTGGTATCAACTGGAACTTCTCTATACAGTTGAACTTTCAAATCATTTTTAGCACAAATCTCATCAATCTTTATCTTCTGTTTTTTACCTTGTAAAAATAGCATTCCAACAGCAAACTGTTTTGGCAAAGATACGCCAAGTTTTTCAGCCTCTTGTCTCATAAACTCAGTTGGCATCCCAAAGAGTAACCCAGAACCATCTCCACTCTTTCCATCAGCGGCAATTGCCCCTCTATGCATCATCCGTTCAAGTGCTATAATCGCATCTTCAACATTTTCGTGTGTCGGTTTATTGTCAATAGAAGCTAACAATCCAAAGCCGCAGTTATCTTTAAAACTAGTAAGTAAATCCATATAAAGCCTTTATAAAAGTAGCC